>JBIJDI010000234.1:0-4692 GCA_044344235.1 Sulfuritalea sp.
AACTGACCAATCAACCCGTGTTCAGCATCAACGCCAATACGCCGATCGAGCCCGACCGGCGCGGCAACCCGAATCTGCAGCCCGAACGCAGCGTGAATTTCGAGGCCGTGCTGGAACGTTACCTGCCAAACGAAGCGGGCGTCTTCGGCGCCAATGCCTATTTGCGACAGACGGAAAATTTCACCGAGCGGCGCGTACAGCTTGAGGGTGCGCGCTGGGTGGATCGCCCCTACAACGAAGGCTCGGCGCGCCACTGGGGCCTGGAGCTGGATGGCAAGTTGCGCGCCGACAGCCTCGGCTGGCGCGGCGCCACCTTGCGCGCCCACCTCACCCTGCCGCGCAGCCGGGTGCAGGACCAGCGCCTCGGCATCAGCCGTGCGGCGCGGGAAACCCCGCGCTACATCCTCAGCGCCGGCTACGACCAGACCCTGGGCGAGCGCAGCTTCGGCGTATCGATGCAGCATACCGGCCGAGTCCTCAGCGAGATGCCGGGCGAGCAGATCTACGAAACGCGACGACGCACCCTGGTCGACGCCTATGTCCTGCAGAAGCTGAGTTCCACGCTGAATCTGCGCCTGTCCTTGCAGAACCTGTTCCGCGCCGATTCGAGCCGCCAGCAGGATGCCTTCGCCCCGGCCGCGTCCTGGTCGCTGGCCTCGCGCGATCAGGGCGCCCGCACGGCGCTGCTGTCACTGGAGGGCAAATGGTGATGTGCGTTTGCCTCAACCACGGTCTGCATCAGAAATACTTTTCGATGGAGAAAGAATGAAAGCCCTGATCTTGTTACTGTCGCTCTCGACTGTCGGCCTCGCGACTCCGGTCCTGGCCCAGCACGACCATGGCCCGGCTCCCGCCGCCGCGACTGCTGGCGCACCAGCCGGGCGTCCCGCCGGCCGTCCGGCGGCACGTGAGTGGACCAAACAGCCGGTGCTGATCGGCCGTGCCGAGCGAGGAGACCGCGCCAGCGCAAAGCTGACGCTGCGCGGTCTTGCGGCGGCGAACATCACCGTGTATGCCTCCGAGGGCCCCGTCGAACGCCTCAAGACCGAGTATCCGGTCGGCCCCGAGGGCGCGAAGATCGAAGCGGTCACGCCGAAAATCGGCAACTACCACTGGGTCGTGGCCCGCGAGGAAAGCGCCGATGCCGTTCGGGTTGCCTCGACCGCCTGGTACTTCGGCAATCCCGGCGACTCGCCGAAGGACATGCTGCAAACACCGAAACATGAACTGGAAATCGTGCCCGCCCCGCTGCCACGCGAACATCGCAGCTATCGCGAAGCCGAAAAATGGCGCTTCCTGGTGCGATTCAACGGGCAAGCGCTGGCGAGCCAGGCCGTCATCATGGAAACGGAACTGGGCAGCCGTTCCACCGTCGTAACCGACGCTTCCGGCCATGCGACAGTGGTTTTCCCGCGCGACTTCAAGCCGGCGGCGAATGCGGATGGCGAGGGCAACGACGCGCGCAGTCGTTCGCGCTTCGTGCTCGCCACGGAGAAAGAAGATGGCGGCAAACGTTATCTGACCGCTTTCAACTACACCTATTCCCAAGACCCCGAGCGCAACCGAAGCCTGGCCTGGGGCGCCGCCTTCGGCATCCTTGGCATGGTGGCGGCCACCCCGCTGCTGCGGCGGCGGCAACAGAACGAAGGAGGCAAGGACAATGCTTAAGACACTTTTCCCCACCCTGTCGCGCTTCCGCTTCGCGGTGCAGGCGCTCATGCTGTTCGTCATGGTCTATGGCAGCGTCATCGTCGGCCACTACGCGGCCGACAAGATCACCGGCGCCCTGCCCGCCTTGTCCTGCGCCTACGACCAGATGAACGGCAGCTACTGCATTCTGGTGCCGACCCAGCACCAGGTGCATCACCGCATCGGCGAAGCCATGGTCCGCGCGCAGGAACTGACCGTACAGATGATCCTGCCGTTGCTGATGGTGTTCCTGACCTTCTTCGCCTTCTTCTTCGTCATCGGCAAGGCCTTCTGCGGCTGGGTCTGCCCGCTGGGCACGCTCCAGGAATGGATAGGCAAGATCGGGCGGCGCTTCAACATCGGCGTTCGCCGCTTCGAGAAAGGCGATCTCGGGGAAGTGAAACGCGTGCGGCCGGTCAAGTGGATCCTGCTGCTGGGGCTGGTATTCCTGCTACCGCTGTTGACCGGACTCGGCGTGACGCCGCATTCCCTGGGCAACCCCTACTGCGACATCTGCCCTTCGCGCGTCGCCACCACGCTGCTCACCGGCAACACGGAGGAATTGGCGCTGCGACTGGGTGACGGCTGGAAGTTCGGCCTCGGCGCCGTCGCAAATACACTGATCGGCTTCATGCTGGTCGGCGGTCTGGCACTGCGCCTGCCCTTCTGCCGCATCTGCCCGCTGCTGGCGCTTAATTCGGTATTCCAGCGTCTGTCGCCGATGCGCCTGGCCAAGCCAACCCGTTCTAGCTGCGGCAGTTGCCACATCTGCACCGATGCGTGCCCGATGGATATTCCGGAGATATCAAAGGAGGAAGGACGCAAGGCCTATAACGAGGACTGCACGCTGTGCGGTCGCTGCGTCGAATACTGCCCGCAGGACAAGATCATTCAGCTGAAATGGGGCCCGCTCGCGCTGTTCTCTTCCAGTCGCGAGTATTACAAGACCAAGGTAAAAGGCGAATTGCCGGACGGCACCGTGAAGCCGCTGAAGTTCGTCAGGAACGCCGCCAAACCCGCAGCAGGCGCAGCCGATGCTTGAGGAACTCGCCGCCGGCAAGGTCACGCTGGCAACCGTCTGGATGCTCGGCGTATCCATGGGCCTCACCGCCTGTACCGTGACCTGTCTGCCGTTCATGGGCACCTGGGCGCTCGGACGCGCCAGCGGGCAGCGCGAAGCACTGCTGCACACGGGCGTATTCCTCGCCGGGCGAATCTTCACCTATACCGTGCTGGCGACACTGGCGGGTGCCGCAGGTCTCGGATTGGCGAAGGCACTGGGCGGTACCTGGGGCAATGCCGTGATTGGCGGCGCCAGCATCCTCGCCGGGCTCTGGCTGCTGGCCAAGCCGGTCGGCAAGGGCTGTGGTGCCGTCCCGCCAGCGCCGACTTTTACCGCACCCGTGCATGTGCACCGACGCAAGGCCGACAGCCTGCCGCCACTGTTTCTCGGTGCCGCGCTGTCGCTCACGCCCTGCATGCCGCTGGCCTCATTGCTGGCGCTTGCCGCCAACGCCGGCAACGCGGCACAGGGCGCGGCCTATGGCCTGGCCTTCGGTCTGGGCGCGGCAATGACGCCGATTCTGGTGCTGGTGCCGCTGGCCGGGCGGATGGGCCGCGAGTTGCGCACCGGGCGGGCCTGGATGGCTCGCTGGCTGCTGTGGAGCGCGGCGGCCGTGCTGATCGTGCTGGGGGTGCGGCGGGTAATGCTGGTCTTCTGACGATCACGGAGTGATCCTTTCCGCTGCAAGGCGTTCGGTTTGGCAAGCGCATCCAGAAGTGCAAAGCGGGCACCCCCCGATGTTCAGCCCGGTTTGACGTCGCTGACCTCGGCGGCGAAGTCGCAAGCGCTGCCCGCCGCGATCCAGCGGTGGGCCAGTCGGCCGAACAATGCTTGCATGGATACTGGCAGCCAGCGCAGGAAGCTCGCTGGCGCAAGCACCATGCCGCAGAAGTAACGCTGCTCCGATTCGCGCCATTGCAGTGCCGGGCACGCGCCCGTGCGATGACCGAGCAGCAGTCGACTGACCGGGCAGGGCTGGGCTGCGCAGCAGACACCGCAGCCGTTGCAGGGCGCCCCGAGTGAAGGCTTGGGCGGCGCGGCGAGGTGGATGGTGATGAAGGATTCGTCAGCCGGCATGGCAGGCGACGCTCCGGGCGCACCGGCGCAGGCATTCTCGAGGGCTGGCATTCATGGCGAAAAGAATATCACCGTAGCACCGGTACCGCGCTGAAAGTGCATTGACCTCGGTGCCAAGCTCAAGGATACTCAAACGCTTGCGGCAATTGCCTGCCCCCAACCCAACCAAGGCAGCGGAGGTGCAATATGTTCGATTCGCCGATGGAACACTGCCCGGTATGCGGGCAGATGGTGGTTCTGGATCAGGCCATGAGGGAGTGCGGGCGCAAGCAAGGGTGCGCGGCCGACACCGTATGCCCTCTGCAGAAGTACTTTACGGGCACCGAGGCGGAACTCGACAAGCCGAAGAACGACCCTTGATTCCCTAGCGGCGCGGGGCCTTGCGGCGCGCATCGCCCGATCAGGGGCACGACGGAGCGCGCAAGGGTTCTTATGACTTGATCGCCGTTGCAAGCCTGATCAAATCGGCAACCACCTGTTCAAGAAGCTTCTGCTGATTCGCGTCGCCCAGATTGCCGGCGGAGTCGAAGGCCTGATCGGCATGGCCGAGCGCCAATTGCGCGGGCGACACGGTGACGCCGAGATTGGTCAGCAGCAGCCGCAAATGCGGCAGGCAGCGTATGCCGCCCAGCGCGCCGGGCGATGCCGCCAGCAGTCCGGCCGCCTTGCCGGCATAGGGTGCCGGCAGATCGGGAGCCGGTCGCGAGACCCAGTCCAGCGTGTTTTTCAACAGCGGCGAAAAGAAACCGTTGTACTCCGGAGACGCAATCAGGAATCCGTCGTGGGCGGCGAACTGCGCCTTCAACTCAAGCGCGGCGGCGGGCAAGCCGTTCTGCGCTTCCAGGTCGCCGTCGTAGATCGGC
>JBIJDI010000235.1:0-4667 GCA_044344235.1 Sulfuritalea sp.
AGGCGGGACCCGAGGCGACGAAGCCGACGCTGCGATCCGAGCCGGCTTCCAGCACGTTGAGCGGCGAGGCGTCGCTGACGCCGCGCAATGTTTCGTCGCGCTGGTACAGCCCGGGGATGCGCGCCTTGGCATGGGCCGGCACCATTACCCAGCGCTGCGGGTTCTTGACGAAGCCGGCCGGTTCATGCGCCTCGCGCTCGCCAACGACGACCAGGCCCTTGACATGGCAGATGCGCGTGGTGAGGCGCAACATGACGGGCGTTTCATACTGTTCGGAGAGGACGAAAGCAAATTTCGTCATCTCGTAGGCTTCCTGCGAATCCGCCGGCTCCAGCACCGGGATGTGCGCGAAGCGGCCCCAGAAGCGCGAGTCCTGTTCGTTCTGCGACGAAGACATGCCGACGTCGTCGGCCACCGCGATCACCAGTCCGCCATAGGCGCCGGTGATGGTCATGGTCATCAGGCAGTCGCTGGCGACGTTGAGGCCGACGTGCTTCATGGCGCAGAAGGCCCGCGCGCCGGTCATCGAGGCGCCGAGAGCGACCTCCATCGAAACCTTCTCGTTGACCGACCACTCGGCATACAGGTCGGGATAGCGCGCCACGGACTCGATGATCTCGGTCGCCGGCGTGCCGGGGTAGGCGGCAGCGACGCGCACGCCGGATTCCCAGACGGCGCGGGCAACGGCTTCGTTGCCGGAAAGCAGAAGCCGGCTGGCGGCGGGAGGAGGTGCCAACGGGTTGGTCAACTGCGACATGACTGCGGCCATGGTGCTCTCTCTGGCAAAGGAAAAAATTGACCTGCGCCGGGGGCGTCCCGTGCACGCAGGTCATCGACAGGTACAGCAGACGAATTATCCGGATTTGCGGGGGGGGCGTCCACCCTCCCTGACGGCTTCCCATCCTGCCTGAACCGGCCCTTAACGGTTTGCCCATCGAAATGGCCGGAGGCCTTTTCCACCAAATCCTTTGAATCTTCTCTTCGACCGGGGATAATTGCGGGACTGGAGGATTGAACATGAACGCACGCGTGCAAGCCCTCATCGACCAAGCCAGAATCATGACCGCCGAGGAACGTCTCGCCGCGCTCGACGCCTTGCAGGAACTCGTGGCGCCACCCGATCAGGCGTGGGAGGGAGCCTGGGCGCGGGAAAGCGAGGATCGCGTGAACGCCTACCAGCGCGGCGAAATCAAGGCGGAGGATTTCGACGTGGTCATGGAACAGATGCGGCGGGACTATCTGGACAGAAAATGAGGGTTCGGCAGCTCTCGGTAGCCAGTGCCGAATTGCGGGAAGCCATGACGTGGTATCGCGAGCGTAGCCCGCGTGCCGCGGAGAACCTCTGGTTGCGTGTCCAGGATGCGCGGAACTCGATCCTCCTGTTTCCTCACGCTGCGCCGCTGATCGGCCAAACAACGCGGCGATTTATCTTGTCGGGCTTTCCCTACGATCTGATTTACTGCGTACTGCCGGATGAAATCCTAATCGTGGCATTCGCCCATCACAGTCGTCGCCCTGGCTACTGGAAAGATCGTATGTCCGGGATTGGCTGAAGGCGGGTCTGCCAGTTTTTGAAAAGTCGGCGCTGGCGGTACGGCGAATCGATAGCTCAAAACCGTCGTCTGGCCTCTTTTTACCCCAACAAGAGGAAGCTGCTCGGGAGGCTTCCCCGCTCTCAGGGATGGACGGCTTGCGCCACCAGTTTGACGCCCAGCGCTGCGCAAACGCGGCTGATCGTGTCGAAGCGTGGTTGCGCATTGGGGCGCAGCGCCTTATACAGCGCCTCGCGGGTCAATCCGGAAGCCTTTGCGATCTCGCTCATGCCACGTGCGCGGGCAATGTCGCCCAAAGCCGCCGCCAGCATCGCCGGGTCGCCGCCGTCGATCATCGCCGTCAGATACTCGGCAATGGCCTCCTCACTGTCCAGATACTCGGTCGCATCAAACTCGGGCAGGTCGGCTACGCTGATTTTCTTGCTCATGATTCACTCCTCGATTCGGGCCGCAAGTTTTACGGCCCTGGCAATATCGGCGACCTGCGTGGATTTCTCGCCGCCACCCAACATCACGATCAGCACCGTGCCACGCTGAACGCAGTACATGCGCCAACCGGGACCGAAATGCTCGCGCATCTCGAACACCCCGCCGCCCACCGGCTTCACATCGCCGAGGTTGCCCAGTTGCGCCTTGCGCAGCCTTGCAACCAGACGGCGCAGGGTCGGACCATCCCGAATGCTGGAAAACCAGACGTCGAATTCCGGCGTGCGTTTGATCGTGTACATGGGTGACACTGTAATCGTACGATTACATAGTGTCAATCAAATTGGTTCGAGCTTTTGAGCCACGTCGAGGAGATCAAATTCACACTGACCCCTTTGGTTCCTTTACTCTCGCTGATTCAGTATTCAGGGACGCCGCACACAAAGAGCCCGCCTGCTGCCCCCGTCCCTCGCAGGGTTGCTGGCCCGACCGCCATCGTAGAGGCCGACGATCCATGCCTCGGAGGAATCGTTCTGCTCGTTGCTCCAGAACACTGGCCCGGTCAAACGGGACTTCGATGTGACTCTGCAAGTGTATTGGATACCCATGTGTGAGCCGCACGGCGTAGACCGCCCCGACTGGTAGCTACTCTGCAACTCGGCCACCGTCGGCAAGCGCCAGTCGCTGCCTTTGTTCGCGCAGTAGCGCATCGCTTCGTTCCAATTGATATCCGCGCCATTGTCCGACAGCGCCCACCCGGAGGGATCGGCGCTGGCTGCTTCCTCACGCGCTTTGCGTTGCTGCTCGGCGACACGCGCCGCTTCTTGTCGTGCGCGATCCTCGGCCTCGCGTCTTTCCCGCTCGGCGGCCAGTTTGCGTTCGGCGGCGTCGCGTTGTTCCTTCTCGGCTTCTTCCCGTTGCAACTTGGGCAGCACCGCCTGTGCCAGCGAGGCATAGCGGCCCTTTGGATACCGTTCCAGATAACTCCCATAGGCGGCAGCGCTGGCCGCAGACTTGGCCTCATCCCACGCCGCCTGTTCGCTACGCAGCGCCTCCTGCCGCTCACGCTCCGCAACCTGCTGCCGCTCCGAAGCTTCCTTCGCCCGCTGCGCCTTGTCGCGCTCGTCGAGTTTCTTGATTTCGATCTTCGCCAGCGCGACGTACTTGCCCTTTGGATACTGCTTGAGATAGGCATCAAGATATTCCCTTGCACCGCTGGCTTTCACTTCGTTCCACATCGCAGTTTCGGGATTTTCGGACGCGGAGGACACGGCCACCGGCGCAAAAGTCGGCGCTGGCGATACGGCGGCAGAGGCGGCCGGTTTTTGCAGTCCCTTCAGTTTGATCCGCGCTGCCACTGCGTAGCGTCCTTGAGGATAGGCGTCGAGATAGGCTTGGTAACCCTCCGCAGTTTTCGCATCTTCGGCCGCAGCCCAGGTCTCGGCTTCAGGGTCGGTCGCCGGCGCTTGTACCTGCACGGTCGTCGGTCCCTGGAAGATGAAGTAGAAGTCACCGCGCAGGCTGCCCTCTACCCAAGGCTCCTGCTTGCCCTTGGTTTTCGCCACTACCTGATTGGCAACACGCTTGAGCATCAGTTCCACCGGAACACCGGGCGCGCTCATCTGCGCCAGCAGCGCCTCGGTATAGGTACCGTTCTGCCCCTCGCCATCAGAAGCGATGCTGCCGGGCCGGGTGGCGTAGTGGATCAGCATCCCCGACGCGGCTTCGACCTTGGCGAGGCCTCGTGTGGCGCTGCGGAAGCGACGGGCGAAGGGGTTGTCGCGGCAGGCGTCGAGAAAGACCAGACTGACTCCGGCCTTGGCTTCTTCCATGTTGTCTAGCAGGTTGCCCAGGTTGAGGCTTTGCAGGGGCACGTCTTCTTCGCTGGATATGTCGGCATCGATGGCCGGAAAGTAGTTCTGGCCCTTGAACTGGATGCCATGACCGGCGTAGAAAACCAGCGCTACGCCGCCGGGAGTGACTTTGCTGCGGAACTCCCGATAGACGCCGCCGATGTCACGCGCCTTGAGGTTTTCGCGCAGCACAACGTCGAAGCCCAGGCTGCGCAGTCGCCGGGCCATGGCGCGGGCGTCGTTGACGGGATTGACGAGCGCGCCTTGCGTGTAGGCGGCATTGCCGATGACCAGCGCGACGCGGTGTTCCTTGCCGGTTACAGCGAGCGTCCGGTCGGGTACGGAAGCCCCGTCTGTCGTGGCCTGCGTTTGTGGCTGCAACAGTCTGCCGAGCGACTCAAGCAGGCCGGGTTGTTGCGGCGCCTGCTGCGCATGGGTGATGGATACGCAGGCCGTCGCGATGGCGATCGTCCGGAGCAAGGCGCGCACGGTCTGAAGAAATCGTGATGGCATAGCGACTGATCTTATGCCTTGAACACTATCGGCGCAAGAAAGTGCCGGCGAATAACCCTACAATAGTCCGCAAAGAACGGGGGAGGGCCGCCACCATGGAACAGACAACAAGCGCAGCCGCGCGCAAGCCGGGATTCAGTTTGTTCGGAAGCGGCAAACAGGTGCCGGGCGATTTCTGGGGCGGACTGGCGGCCATGCTGGTTGCCTTGCCGGCCTCGATCGCGTTCGGCGTTACGGTGTATGCCGCCATGGGCCCCGCCTATGCGGCCTATGGTGCGCTGGCCGGCATCATCGGCGCGACTGTTATGGGCCTGGTGGCCTC
>JBIJDI010000236.1:0-4664 GCA_044344235.1 Sulfuritalea sp.
ATCGCCTGCAGTACCTCGATGATGCGCAGACGCACAGCCTCCCGGTCGTGGCGGAAGATCGCGTGCGGGTGGCCAAGGCCATGGGCTTCGCCAGTTTCGAGGCCCTGCTCGAAGAACTGGACGACCACCGCGCGACCGTGTCGCGACACTTCGAACAGGTTTTTGCCGATCCGAATCATGGCCAGCATGCCCTGGCCGGGCTGTGGCACGATGCCGGCGGCGAGGCCCAGGAAGACAGCTTCGAGCGCCTCGGCTACCGCAATCCGCCGGCCGCCGCACAACGCATGGCGGCGCTGCGCGGCGGGCCGCTGTACCAGCAGATGTCGCAGGACATCCGTGGCCGTTTCGACGTGCTGGTGCCGCGCCTGATCGAGGCAGCGGCCGCCTTGCCCAATCCCGACGAAACACTTTCGCGCGGCGTCGATCTGCTCGAGTCGATTTCGCGGCGCGCAGCGTACCTGGCCCTGCTGCAGCAGTATCCGCAGGCGCTGCAAAAGGTGGCGCAACTGGTCAGCAGTTCGAGTTGGGCGGCGGCCTACCTGCAACGCCATCCGATCCTGCTCGATGAACTGCTCGATCCGCGCTTGCTCGATGCTGTGCCGGACTGGCCGGTCTTTCGCGCCCAGTTGTCGACCCTGCTGGAGGAGCAGGAGCCCGATACCGAGCGGCAGATGGACACCCTGCGCGAAGTGCACCACGCCCAGGTGTTCCGCTTGTTGACGCAGGACATCGCCGGTCTGCTGACAGTGGAAAAGCTGGCCGACCACCTCTCGGAACTCGCGGACATCCTGCTCGACGCCGCGATCGACCGTGCCTGGAAGAAGATGCCGAAGCGCCACATCGAGACGCCGCATTTTGCGGTCATCAGCTATGGCAAGCTGGGCGGCAAGGAACTCGGTTATGCCTCCGATCTCGACCTGGTATTTCTGTTCGACGATCCGGCGCCCGAGGCCGGCGAGAATTACGGACGGCTTGGCACGCGGCTCAATACCTGGCTGTCGGCGCAGACGTCGTCCGGACAACTTTTCGAAACCGATTTGCGACTGCGGCCCAACGGCGACTCCGGACTGGTGGTCAGCTCGATCGAGTCCTTCCGCAAGTACCAGCTCGAATCGGCCTGGGTCTGGGAACACCAGGCCCTGACCCGCGCCCGTTTTTCGGCAGGGGATCGCGCGGTGGGCGATGCCTTCGAGCGGATTCGCTGCGAGGTATTGAGGCAGAAGCGCGATCTCGCCAAGCTGCGCGAGGAAGTGCTGGCCATGCGGCAGAAGATGGTCGATGCACATGGCACCAAGGGTGACGAGCGCGAACGCGTGTTCGACCTCAAGCATGATCCCGGCGGGCTGGTCGATGTCGAGTTCATCATCCAGTACCTGGTGCTCGGTTATTCGCATCTGCATGCCGAACTCACTGGCAACCTCGGCAATATTGCGCTGCTGAAGATCGCTGGCGGTCTCGGCCTGATTCCGGAAGAACTCGCAGAGGATGTACGCAATGCCTATCGCGACTATCGCCGCATGCAGCACGCGCTGCGCCTGAATGGCGCCCGGCCGCGCGTGGCTCCCGAAACGGTGCAGCAGCGCGTCGATTCCGTGCGCGAACTGTGGCGCGTGGTTTTTGAAACTTGATCGTATTCCAGGAGTGATTCATGCCCGTCAACTACGCTACCCCCGCCCCTGAAGCTTTGCTCCCCGTTGCCGGCGTTCGTCTCGGCACGGCGGAGGCGGGCATACGCAAGAAGAACCGGCGCGATTTGACGCTGATCGAGTTCGCGCCGGGCAGCCGCGCCGCCGGGGTGTTTACGCAGAATCGCTGCTGCGCCGCGCCGGTTACCCTGTGTCGCGAGCATCTGGCGACCGACGGCAGTATCCGGGCATTGGTGATCAACACCGGCATCGCCAACGCCGCCACCGGCGAGCAGGGCATGCGCGCCGCGCGTGACACCTGCGACGCCGTGGCACGGATGCTGGGCTGCACGGCCGACGAGGTGCTGCCGTTCTCGACCGGCGTGATCCTCGAACACCTGCCGGTCGATCGCCTGATCGCCGGTCTGCCGGCGGCGCAGGCGGATCTGGCAGCCGATCATTGGCATGCCGCGGCGCATGCCATCATGACCACGGATACCGTGGCGAAAGCCGCCAGTCGCCGTATCACCAGCGCCGTCCCACAAGGGGATACCGCTTCGCATAAGTTTTCCATCACGGTCACCGGCATCAGCAAGGGCGCCGGCATGATCCGCCCCAACATGGCGACCATGCTTGGCTTCGTCGCCACCGATGCCGGCATTGCGCCGGCCTTGTTGCAGAAGCTGGCAAAAAGCGCGGCAGATGTCTCGTTCAACTGCATCACCGTGGACGGCGATACGTCGACCAACGATTCATTCGTCGTCATCGCCACCGGCGCATCCGGCTGCATGATCGACAGCGAAGCGTCGCCGCACTGGCCGGCGGTGCGCGACGCGGTGATCGGTGTGGCACAGGAACTGGCGCAGGCCATTGTGCGCGACGGCGAAGGTGCGACCAAGTTCATCACCGTAAAAGTCGGCGGTGGCGGGACGGCGGAGGAATGCCGCCTGGTGGCTTATGCGATCGGCCATTCGCCGCTGGTGAAGACTGCCTTCTTCGCTTCCGATCCTAACCTCGGCCGGATTCTTGCGGCCATCGGCTACGCCGGCATAGCCGATCTGGATGCGGCCGGTGTGCGCGTCTGGCTGGGCAACAATGACGCAAATGCGGGCGAAGAAGTGCTGGTCTCGGAAAACGGCGGCCGGGCGAGCAGCTATCGTGAGGAAGACGGCTCACGCATCATGCAGGCCGCCGAAATTACCGTGCGCGTCGATCTGGGTCGGGGCGCTGCACAAGCCACCGTCTGGACCTGCGATCTTTCGTACGACTACGTCAAGATCAACGCCGACTACCGGTCCTGAGAGGCCCCTGCGGAGCGGGCCAAGCCCGAAAACGACGCGCGCAAAGCACTCCGGATAGCCGGCCTGCGGGCGCCGTCTTGCGCGGCTACGTTACGCTTTCTGCCGCCGAGTTCAGGACAAAGCGGTTGCGGCCAGTGTGTTTGGCTCTGTAGAGCGCGCTGTCGGCCGAAGAGATGAGGCTTTCCCGTGTCATGTCGGGTTGCGGAAGTGAAGTGGCGACGCCGATGCTCAGCGACACGTGACCGTTTTCTCCGCCGCTATGGGGGATGGCCAGTTCGTTGACGCGGTCGAGAATTCTATTGGCGACGATGCTGGCTCCCATTGCATCAGTTGCGGACAGGATCACGGCAAACTCCTCGCCGCCGTAGCGGGCGACCAGATCGCCGGGCCGAAGCACCACTTCCTCGAGCACCTTGGCAATCTGCTGCAGGCAGTGGTCGCCGGCCTGATGCCCGTAGGTATCGTTAAAGCGCTTGAAGTGATCGACATCGATCATGAGCAACGACAGGGTACGCAAATCGCGCCGCTCGCGCTTCCACTCGTTGCCCAGCTTTTCGTCAAAGCTGCGACGGTTGGCGATTCCCGTCAGGCCGTCACGGGTGGCCAATTGTTCAAGCGCGGTCTGCGCCCGGCGGTGATCGGTCATGTCGCGCAGGGTTTCAATGACCGCCAGCAGTTTTCCATCGGCGTCAAAGATGGGGCCCGCGTCGATGGCGAGATAGAGTTCGGTGCCGAGGCAGGGCATGATGCACCAGTTTTCCGCGTGAGCGCCGAAAGTCGGGCCGGTAGGATCGTTGTGGGCGACGTAGAGCGCTTCGACTTCTGCCATGCGGCCTTGCACCAGCAAATCAGCGAGGCAGGGCCGCGGCGAATCGTAAAAGGCGCGCCAATGCTCGCGGGTGCCGATGAGTTCGACCGCCGGTACGCCGGTCAGTCGTTCGCAGGCCTTGTTCCAGATCAGCACATTGCAGTCGGCGTCGAGTACGAAGGTGGGCACCACCAGATGCTGCACCAGGTTGACGGCGAAACTCTGGCCGAGATCGCCTACGCCGCCCTTCGGCGGCTTCCCTGTTTTTTTTGCTGCCATCACTCCCCCGGAACAGCCCTGTCCAATCGTTCATTCTAGCAACTTCCTTCTCGGCTAAGATGCTGGCTTCAATCCGCCGCCGGGGATGCGGGTTTCGACCGCATCGGCGTGCATTTGTCCAAGTGGAAAGGAGAGCGACATCATGAGTGAGCAGCAGGCGCGATTCGAGCGGGCCATGACGCTCTTTGACGCTGCCAACGCGGAAGATCCCAATCAGCAGGAAGGCCAGCCGATGGAGCTTCTCTACGCCAAGCGCATGTCCGACATGCTTCAGCGCTTTGCGCCCGATGCATCGGAGGCGGTGAGGCTTGCCGTCCGGGCGCAGCACATCCGGCGCTGGACCGTGCCGCGCAGCAGCTACCCGATGACCAAGGAAGGCTACTACGCGTGGCGCACGGGGCTGTACAAGTTTCACGCCGAAACGGCGGGCGCCCTGATGCGGCAGGCAGGCTGCGACGATGTCCTGATCGAGCGCGTCATGGCGGCCGTGAGCAAACGCGGTCTCAAGGTCAATCCGGAAACCCAGTTGCTGGAAGATGTCACGGACCTGGTGTTCATCGAGCACTACATGCTTGGCTTTGCCGGCAGCAAGCCGGATTACGACGAAGAGAAGTGGCTGGTCATCGTGCGCAAGACGTGGAGCAAAATGTC
>JBIJDI010000237.1:0-4663 GCA_044344235.1 Sulfuritalea sp.
GCAGCAAAGCCGTGACGCGGATTCATCGCGCCACCACATGTGATTGGAAGATCAATCACGAATTACGGAAATCCCTTTAACCCCCTTTCCCGAAGTCCTCCGTTTAAAGGCTTGCGGACATCGCAAACCTATCATTCCGTTTTCAGCCCGTCCGTGACTTTGTCGACTTCGCCTTGCCGTGCAATTGCACTGTCTGCGGCTTGTCTTCGCGTCACAAACGATCTGAAAAAGGAATGTCACTTCGGAGGACATTATGAAAAACCCCACCCTTGCATCCTGCATTCTCGGCACGGCGAGTTTCCTTGCATTACTCGGCTGCACCCAGCCCACGCTTGCCGCGCGACTCGTTGATGTGTCAATTGTCAATCGCAGCACCGGTGAGCGGCTCACTCCTTATCGTCACGGCGGCAAGCTCTATGTCGCCGGCACCCCGGGCGACCGCTATGCCATAGAACTCAAGGGCAAGCCGGGTGAACGCGTGCTCACCGTGCTGTCGGTGGATGGTATCAACGTGCTCACCGGCCAGACCGCGGCGACGCTGCAATCGGGTTATGTGATCGCCGGTGGACAAAGCTATGGCATCAGCGGCTGGCGCAAGAGCATGGACGACGTCGCCCAGTTCGTATTCACCGCGCTGCCCAACAGCTACGCCGCGCGCACCGGCCGGCCGGGCAACGTCGGCGTGATCGGTGTCGCCGTGTATCGCGAAATGCTCGCGCAACCCATCACGATGACTCCGTATTCGCCGCCGGCCGAGTCGTGGCGCGGCGAACCGCGCCCGTTGGCCAAGGACGAGGCCTCGCGCGACGCCATCGACGGCCCGGCTCGGCAGGCGGCTGCCGCGCCTTCTGCAATGGCCAAGAAAACGGAAAGCGACTTGGGCAATGCCGCGGGCTCCAGCAGTCATGCACCGGCTGCAAAGGGAACGCTTGCCGAGCGCCGCGCCGACCAGGCGGAGTCCCGCACCGGATTGCGCGCCGAGGCCGAGTTGAAGTCGATGAAGCTCGGCACCGGCCATGGCGAACGCGAGTATTCGCCGACGCGCCACACCGAGTTCGTGCGCAACAGTGATTCGCCCGATGAGATCATCACCATCTACTACGACTCCCGCGCCAATCTCGTCGCGCGCGGCATCATTCCGTCGCCGCGCTTCGCCGAGCCCGCACCGTTTCCGGCAAACGCAGGATTTGTTCCCGATCCGCGTGGCTGATGGACGGCGTGGCCTGGAAGAATTCGGCGTAATGCGCTAAGTCCGGCTTCTTCCAGCGATAATCGGCCCCATGAAAACACTGCGCGATACCAAGTTGTCCATGCTCGACCTCGTTGCCGTTCGCGAAGGAGGCACCGTTGCCGACGCACTGGCGATTGCCCTGCGCACAGCGCAGCATGTCGAGGCACTCGGCTTTACCCGCTACTGGCTGGCGGAGCACCACAACATGCCGGGCATCGCGAGTTCCGCGACGGCCGTGCTGGTCGGCTACATCGCCGGCGGCACCCACCGCATGCGGGTCGGCTCGGGCGGGGTGATGCTGCCCAACCATGCGCCGCTGGTGGTGGCGGAAGCCTTTGGCACGCTGGCCGAGATGTATCCGGATCGCATCGACCTCGGCCTCGGCCGCGCACCCGGCACCGACCGCATCACCATGCGCGCGCTGCGCCGCGACCGGGTCGAGACCGAGGACGACTTTCCCCGCGATGTGGCGGAACTGCAGCGCTTGCTGGGTGAGCCTCAGGCCGGCCAGCAGGTGATCGCCATGCCGGGCGTCGGCACTCGGGTGCCGATCTGGTTGCTCGGGTCGAGCCTGTTTTCCGCCCAGCTGGCGGCGGAGCGCGGCTTGCCCTATGCCTTCGCCTCGCACTTCGCGCCGCGTCTGCTGCATCAGGCGATCGATTTGTACCGCAGCCGGTTTCGTCCATCGGCGACGCTGGCGCAACCCTACGTGATGATCGGCGTGCCGCTGATCGCGGCGTCCAGCGATGAGGAAGCCGAACTCCTCGCTACCAGCGTGTATCAGCGTGTGCTTGGCATCCTGCATGGCGACCGCCGCTGCCTGCCGCCGCCGGTGGCCAACTTCATGTCGCAACTGCACCCGCAGGAGCGGGCTGCCATCGACGAATTCCTTGCCGCGGCGGTGATCGGCGGGCCGCAAACCGTGGCCGCCGGACTGGAAAAATTGCAGCAGGAGACCATGGCCGACGAACTGATTGTGGTCTGCGATATTTTCGATCCGGAACTCCGGCTGCGCTCGCTCGCTATCGCGGCGGCCGCGTGCGGCCTTTGAAACCGCGTACACTTCGCGCATGAATCGGCGCGCTTCATCGTTCTGCCTCTCATTTGTCACCAGCCTCGTGCTGGCGGTGCTGGTCACCGGCTGCGCGACCAATCCGGTGACCAAGAAGTCGGAACTGGCCTGGATGTCGGAGCAGCAGGAAGTCAAGATCGGCACCCAGCAATACCTGCAGAGCCAGCAATCGGCTGGCGGCAAGTTCATTCTTGATCCGGCGCTGACGGCTTACCTCAATCAAGTGGGGCAGAAACTGGTGAAGGTCAGCGACCGTCCGAATCTGCCCTTCGAGTTCGTCGTCATCAATGATTCGGTGCCCAACGCGTGGGCCTTGCCGGGGGGCAAACTGGCGGTGAATCGCGGCCTGCTGACGGAGTTGAAGAGCGAGGCCGAGTTGGCCGCCGTGCTGTCGCACGAAATCGTGCACGCCGCCGCGCGCCACGGTGCGAGCTCGATGGAGCGGGGCATCCTGCTGTCCGCCGGGGCGGCGGTCATCTCGGTGCTGGCGTCCGACCGCAAGCATTCTGATCTGGTTGAATTCGCCGCTGCCGGCGGCGCTGCTCTGCTCGGCCTGCGTTTCAGCCGCGAACATGAACTGGAGGCCGATCACTATGGCATCGACTACATGGTTCGTGCCGGCTACGATCCGAAGGCGGCGGTGGAACTGCAGGAAACCTTCGTACGACTGTCAGGCGACAAATCGGCCAATTGGCTGACAGGCATGTTCGCTACCCACCCGCCGTCACAGGAGCGCGTCGAGGCCAACCGCAAAATGGCCGCCGCTCTGCCGGCGGGCCTGTATCGAGGCGAGGATGCGTATCAGCGCAAGATCGCCTTTCTGCTGCACTCGAAGCCGGCCTACGCAGCTCACGATGAAGGCCGCAAGTTGCTGGAGAAAGATCCCGCTCAGGCATTGGCGAAAGCCGAGCAGGCGATCAAGCTGGAGCCACGCGAGGCGATGTTCCATGCCCTGCGCGGCGATGCCCTGAAGAAGCTCGGCCGCACGGCGGAGGCCGAGCAGGACTACAGCGAAGCCATCAAGCGCAATGGCGACTACTACGCCTACCATTTGAACCGGGGCTTGACCCGCCAGCGCTTGGGCGACAACGCCGGGGCCACGATCGATCTTGAACGCAGCAACGCCCTGTTTCCGACGGCTGCAGCACATTTTGTACTGGGCAACATCGCGAAAGGGGCCAACAACCCCGCCAAGGCCGTGGAGCACTTCAAGCTGGCGGCCACTTCAGAATCGGATGTCGGCAAGCGCGCCGGGTCAGAACTGGTCCGTCTCGATCTGCCGCGAAACCCCGGCAACTATGTCCAGGTCGAACCGGTCGCGGACGGCAGCGGCAATCTGGGGCTGCGCGTCAGCAACCGAAGCTCATTGGTTCTGCGCAATCTGCACGTCATCGGCGCGGTGCCGCAGAGCGGCTTCAGTCGGGAATATTCGGTGCCCGGGAGTTTGCAGCCGGGGCAATCGGCAGTGGTCGCGATGGGCGTCAAGCTGTCCGCCCTGAACGTCAGCCTCGGTCAGGTCAGGGCGCAGATTCGCAGCGCCGAGATTACGGAGTGAACGTGGCTTAGACCAACCCGTTCATCAACTGCACATTCACCGTATCGCCAGCGCCGACTTTTTCTCGATCGTGTTCCAGCACGATGAAGCAATCCGCCTCCGACATCGAGCGCAGCACGCCTGAACCTTGCGCGCCGGTGGGGCGCACGCACCACTCGCCGCTTTCCTGGAACAGGATGCCGCGCTGGAATTCGGTGCGGCCGCGGCCCTTTTTCATCGGCTCGGTGCAGCGCGCGGGAAAGGCCGGGAAGGGCTTGACCGGATCGACGCCGGCGAGTTTCAAAATGGCCGGCAGCACGAACTGGTAGAAGGTGACCATCACCGCGACCGGGTTGCCCGGCAGCCCGAACAGCCACGCGCCGGGGCGATCCGCACCATCGGGTTGGATGCGACCAAAAGCCATCGGGCGGCCGGGCTTCATGGCTATTTTCCAGAAGGCGACTTCGCCGAGTTGGGCCATCAGTTGCTTGATGAAGTCTGCCTCGCCGACCGAGACGCCGCCGCTGGTGATGATCGCATCGGCGCAACCCGCGGCTTCGCGAAACGCGGCTTCCAGCGCGGCCGGATTGTCCTTGACCACGCCCATGTCGATGACTTCGCAGTTGAGGCGGGTGAGCATGCCCCACAGCGTGTAGCGGTTGCTGTCGTACACCGCGCCGGCCGCGAGCGGCGTGCCGATCGAGCACAACTCGTCGCCGGTTGAAAACAGTGCGACGCGCACGCGGCGGCGCACGGAAAGCTCGGCGACGCCGAGCGAGGCGATGATGCCGATCTCGGCCGGGCGCAGCTTCTTGCCGGCGGGAAC
>JBIJDI010000021.1:0-14596 GCA_044344235.1 Sulfuritalea sp.
CAAGGTGGTCATGCTCACCGGAGTGGGGAACCGTGCGGCTGCCTACGACGAGTTCGACTTGGAATCGGTGCAACTGATCGGCAACAACATCTGGCACCTCGTTCAACGTCGTCGTGACCAGCGGGAGTTGGAACAGCAGAAGGCACTGCTGGAAACCCGTGTCGTGCAGCGAACCGAGGCACTGGCGATGGCCACCAAAATGGCCGAAGCCGCCAACGTCGCCAAAAGTGTGTTTCTCGCCAACATGAGCCACGAACTACGCACGCCCATGAATGGTGTCATGGGCATGATCGACCTGGTGTTGATGCGCGCCACCGATTCCCAGCAAATCGACTGGCTCAAAAAGAGCAAGAGTTCCGCCAAGCATCTGCTTGAGGTCATCAACGACATCCTCGACATCTCGAAAATTGAAGCAGACCGAATGACGCTGGAACAGACGGACTTCTCTCTCTCTCAGGCGATAGACAACGTGATAAGCATGCAGAGCGCGGCGGCCCTCGTTAAGGGGCTGAGACTCTCCCGCGAAATAGATCCGTTTCTGCCCGACCTGTTGTGCGGCGATGCACTGCGTGTGAAGCAGATTTTGATCAACTTCACCGGCAATGCCATCAAGTTCTCCGAGCATGGACAAATCACGGTACGCGCCCGCGCCTTAGAGAAGGTGAACACCGGTGTGCTGCTGCGTATCGAGGTCACCGATCAGGGAATTGGCATCAGTTCAGAACAGCAGGAACGGCTGTTCCATGCCTTCACTCAGGCGGATGACTCCATGACCCGCAAGTACGGTGGTACGGGCCTGGGCCTGATCATTTCAAAACGCATGGCCATGCTGATGGGGGGCGATGCGGGTGTCGAGAGTACGCCGGGTGTAGGCAGCACTTTTTGGTTTACCGTAAGGCTGGCCCTCAAGGAAGTACCGGCGGTTGAGCCGGAATCTTCGGGGATTAGCTCTGACGAGGCAATCATTCAACAACGCTATTTTGCTCACCGCATTTTGGTGGTCGATGATGAGCCGATCAACAGGGAAGTGGCGCAGATACAGTTAGAGGGTGTTGATCTGATCGTCGATACGGCAGCAGATGGCGCTGAAGCTATCGCCAAAGCAAAAACCGGACTCTATGCGGCGATCTTTATGGATATGCAGATGCCGAATGTAAATGGATTGGACGCGACGCGACAGATTCGACAGCTTCCCGAATACATGCACGTTCCCATCATCGCCATGACCGCCAATGTCTCCGATGGGGACAAGGCGCAGTGTTTGGCGGCTGGCATGAGCGACTTCCTGACCAAGCCCTTCACCCCCAACGAACTGTTTGGGACGTTGCTGCGTGCGCTGGAGCGAGGCGATTTCTAGCGGCAGGTTTCTGGCCTTACAGCGGCCATTGGTCATGCGAAAGTCATCAGTCGCCTTACAGTCTTTAGTGACCCGATAGGTTTTGCTATCGAACGGCGCTTGTTGGCCGAACCTGGTCAGTTGGCCTTTTGAGCCAGGTGCGACGCGGCGAAGGAACACGGCATAATTGAAGCATCATGGATGCGTCCGGAAACAGCCCCATCCCCAACCGGGCCGAAACGCTGAAAGTGCTTCGGCTGATGGGCGACTATGCGCCGATGCTGATGCTTAGAGGCGATGCGGATGGCTTTGGCGACCGCTGGTCCATTGACGGGCACCCGGTGCAACCGGCCATCGCCACTTACCTGATGCGATCAAGCTATCTGGTCGATGCCGGCGCGACGGAATTGGGCGCCAGGAAACTCGCCTTGACCGAATCGGGCGCCCAATTTCGCAAGGATGGTCTGCTCTGGTGGAGCGAACTCGGCCCGTTCGACAGGCTGAGGATCATGGTCCTCGGCTGACCGGAAGTCGCGGCCCACAGCGGGCCGCAGCGGCGTGCTATTCCAGGTTTTGGACTTGCTCGCGCATCTGCTCGATCAGCAGCTTGAGTTCCAGCGCGATGGCGGTGACTTCGCCCGAGACCGACTTGGAGGCCAGCGTATTGGCCTCGCGATTGAGCTCCTGCATCAGGAAATCCAGCCGCTTGCCGACCGCGCCACCCTTCTTCAGCACGCGCTCGAGTTCGTCCATGTGGGTCACCAGCCGCGCGATTTCCTCGGCGACGTCGATCTTGGCGGCAAAGACGCCGACTTCCTGGCGGATGCGCTCCTCGTCGAGATTGGCCACCGCCTCGCGCAGCTTGGTGGAAAGCCGCTCCCGATAGGCGGCCAGCGCGGCCGGAAGCAGCGGTTCGGCGGCCCCCACCTGTTCGCGCATGCGCGCGGCGCGATCGCGCAGGACGTCGGCCAGCTTGGCGCCTTCGCGTTCGCGGGTGGCGACGAACTCGTCGAGCAACTTGGCGAACAGTTCCTGCGCGGCGGCCTGCAACTGCTCGGCGGTAAGTGAGTCGTCGCCCAGCACGCCGGGCCAGCGCAGCACTTCGGCCACCGACAGGGGTGCGGCCTGCGGCAGCACGCCGCGCACGGCGTCGTCGAGCTTGCCGAGTTCGGCCAGCAGCGCGGGATTCGGCGCCCGCTCGCGTGCCGCGCCTTGCGCGGGCTGCGCCTGCAAGTAGCCGCGACATTCGATCTTGCCGCGTCCGACACGCTCGGTGATCTTCTCGCGCAGCGGCATTTCAAGAAAGCGCAGGTCTTCGCTGAGACGAAAGCTGATATCCAGGTAGCGCGAATTGACGCTCTTGATTTCGAGGTTCATCACTGCACTGCCGAGGTCACGGCTGGCAGCGGCATATCCGGTCATGCTGAAAATCATGGTGTGGGGGTGTCTCCGCTCCTGTTGCCCCGGACGCCACCCAAAAGCAGTTGTTTACAGTGGGGAGGCGAACAAGGAAAATCACGGCAGTATATCAACCTGCACCCGCTCATTCCCGTGGTTACCCAGAACAATCAGGCCCTGCCGCCCGGCTACGAACTTGAAGGCTATCGCATCGAGCGACAGCTCTCGGTCGGCGGCTTTTCGATTGTCTATCTGGCGCACGATGCCGCCGGCCAGCCGGTGGCGATCAAGGAATACCTGCCCAACGCGCTGGCGCTGCGCGGTGAAGGCCAAATCGCGCCGACGGTGCCGCCCGAGTTTCAGTCGGATTTCAATCACGGACTGAAGTGCTTTTTCGAGGAGGGACGAGCGCTCAAGGGACTGGATCATCCCAACGTGGTGCAGGTTCTTAATTTCTTCCGCGCCAACGGCACGGTTTATCTGGTGATGCGCTTTGAAGTCGGCCGCACCTTGCGCGACTACATCCGCAAGAATCGCGGCCGCTTGAAAGAGACCTTTTTGCGCACCATGTTCAGCGGCCTGCTCGACGGCCTCGGCGAGGTGCATGGCTGCGGCCTGCTGCATCTGGATATCAAGCCGGCCAACATCTGGCTGCGGGACGACGGCAGTCCGGTGCTGCTTGATTTCGGCGCCGCGCGCTATGCGGTGGATATCGGTCCGCCCGAACCGCGGGCCATGTACACGCCGGGCTATGCCGCACCCGAGCAGTACCACGGCAAGTTTACGCTGGGGCCGTGGACCGACATCTACGCCGTCGGCGCCTGTATCTATGCCGCTCTGGCGGGTGCCGCGCCGCAGGCGGCCGACGATCGGCTGGTCGACGATCAACTGCTGCCCGCCCGCCAGCGCTGGGGGCTGGACTATTCGCCGCGTCTGCTGGCGACCATCGACGAATGCCTGCGCATTGATCCGACGCGACGGCCGCAGCATGCGCGCGCCCTGCAGGCTTCGCTCAACACCGATCAGCCGGGCGACAAGCGGCCGGACTCGTGGCTTTCGTTGCTCGGCCTGCGCCGCGAGTGATGAATTACACCATCGCCCAGGAAAGCCGCATCGGCGGCCGCCGGATCAATCAGGATCGCGTCACCTGGCTGGCCACCGAAGATGCCGTGCTGATGGTGGTAGCCGATGGCATGGGCGGCCATCTGCAAGGCGAGGTCGCCGCGCAGATCGCCATCGATACCCTGACCGAGCGTTTTCGCCGTGAAGCAAAAACGCGCCTGGCCGACCCGGCCGGGTTTCTGGCCGCGACACTGCAACAGGCGCATGAAACCATCGTCCGCTACGCCACCGACTGCCGCATTCTGCCGCATGCCGCGCCGCGCACCACGTGCATTGCCTGCGTGGTGCAGGACGGGCTGGCGAGCTGGGCGCATGCCGGCGATTCGCGCCTGTACCTGATCCACGGCCATGCCGAAGGACAGCCCCGCGTCGCCCAGACGCGTGACCACAGCATCGTGCAACGCATGGTTGACCAGGGCGATCTCAGCGATGCCGAAGCAGCTACCCACCCGCTGCGCAACCGCGTCTTCAGTTGCCTGGGCGGCGACGTCAAGCCGCACATCGAAGTCTCGCCCGCCGTGAAGCTGCAGAATGGCGATCTGATTGCCTTGTGCACCGACGGTGCCTGGTCGCCTCTGGGCGAGACGCTAGTGACCGAGCTCGGACGGGCGTCACCCAATACCACGGTGCCGCATCTGCTCAATGCCGCCGAACTGGCCGCCGGCCCCGAGGCCGACAACCTGACGCTGATTGCCATGCGCTGGGAATCGCCCAATATCGACAAAGACACCAACACCCACGACCGGAGGCCCGCGGCACAAAAAGCGAAACCGGAAGCACCGGTCAGCGACGAGGACATCGAACTCGCCATCGCGGCGATCCGTCGTCGCATTCCGCACACCCCCAATGGAGCCTCCTCATGAGCAACACGTTTCAACGCGCCGATCGCGCCCCATCGCAACTACGCAGCCTCAAGATCACCCGCAACTACACCTGCCACGCGGAAGGCAGCGTGCTGGTCGAATTCGGCTCCACCAAAGTGCTGTGCACTGCCAGCGTCGAGGAATCGGTACCGGGCTTTCTGCGCGGCAAGGGCTCCGGCTGGGTAACGGCCGAGTACGGCATGTTGCCGCGCGCCACCAACACGCGCATGGCGCGCGAAGCGGCGAAGGGCAAGCAGTCCGGCCGCACCCAGGAGATCCAGCGTCTGATCGGCCGCAGCCTGCGTGCCGTGACCGACATGGCCGCGCTCGGCGAACGCCAGATCACGCTCGATTGCGATGTACTGCAGGCCGACGGCGGCACGCGCTGCGCGTCGATCACCGGCGCCTGCGTGGCGCTGCACGACGCCCTGTCCAAGCTCGTAGCCGGGGGCAAGCTGGCCAGCCACCCGATGCGCGAACTGGTCGGCGCGGTTTCGGTCGGCATCGTCGGTGGCCAGCCGCTGCTCGATCTCGACTACGCCGAGGATTCGACCTGCGATACCGACATGAACGTGGTGATGACCGCCAGCGGCGGCATCATCGAAGTGCAGGGCACGGCCGAGGGCGCGCCCTTCTCGCGCGCCGAACTCGATACCCTGCTGGAACTTGCCGCCGCCGGCATCGGCGATATTGTCGCGGCTCAAAAGTCGGCGTTGGCGATACGGTGACGGCATGAAGAAACTCGTCCTTGCCTCCGGCAACGTCGGCAAGCTGCGCGAATTCGGCCAGCTGCTGGCGCCCTTCGATTTCGAAGTGCTGCCGCAGTCCGCCTTCAACGTGCCCGAGGCCGAAGAACCGCACATCACCTTCGTCGAAAACGCCATCGCCAAGGCACGCCATGCCGCGAGGCTCACCGGCCTGCCGGCACTGGCCGACGATTCGGGGCTGTGCGTTACAGCGCTGGGCGGTGCGCCCGGCGTGTTCTCCGCGCGCTATGGCGGCGAGCCGAAATCGGATGCAAAGAACAGCGCCAAGCTGCTGGCCGATCTGGCCGGTGTCGGCGATCGCCGCGCACACTACGTCGCGGTGCTGGTGCTGATGCGCCATGCCGACGATCCGCAGCCGGTCATCACCGAAGGCGAATGGCATGGCGAGATCATCGACACGCCACGCGGGGCCGGCGGCTTCGGCTACGACCCCTACTTCCTGGTGCCCGGCACGGGCCTGACCGCGGCCGAACTGCCGCACGAGGAAAAAAATCGCTGCTCGCATCGCGGCAAGGCACTGGCGCTGCTGATCGAGCGCCTGCGACTGGGCATGTGATTCCGATCATTCCGATCGCCGTTGCGCCAGCGCCGACTTTCGGCACCGATTCCGGGTTGGTGGCGCCACCGCCGCTGGCACTGTATGTGCACTGGCCGTGGTGCGTACGGAAATGCCCTTACTGCGACTTCAATTCGCACGAGAACCGCAGCGAGGCGAGTGACGATAGCGATGCCGCCTATCTCGCCGCGCTGATCGCCGATCTGGAGGCCGCGCTACCGCACATCTGGAACCGGCCGGTGACCAGCATCTTTATCGGCGGCGGCACCCCCAGCCTGATGCGCGCCGAAACCGCCGATGCGCTGCTCGCGGCGATCCGCATGCGCGTACCGTTGCACCCCGGCGCCGAGATCACGCTGGAAGCCAATCCCGGCACAGCCGAAGCGGCGAAGTTCGCCGCCTTTCGCGACGCCGGAGTCAACCGCCTTTCGATCGGCGTGCAGAGTTTCGACGACGCCAAGCTGGCGGCGCTGGGCCGCATCCACGACAGCGCCGAGGCGCGGCGCGCCATCGACATGGCGCTGAATAATTTCGACCGCGTCAATCTTGACCTGATGTACGCGCTGCCGCAGCAGACGCTGGCTGAAGCCGAGCGCGACATCGCGACGGCGATCGGCGCCGGCGTCAGCCATATCTCCGCCTATCACCTGACGCTGGAACCGAACACGCCGTTTCATCACGCGCCGCCGCCGCTGCCCGACGACGATCTGGCCGCAGACATGCAGGAAATGGCTGAAGCGTCGCTGGCCGCCGCTGGGTTCGAACATTACGAAACCTCCGCCTTCGCCAAACCCGCCGTCAACACAAACTCGCGCTGCCAGCACAACCTCAACTACTGGACCTTCGGCGATTATCTTGGCATCGGCGCCGGCGCGCACAGCAAGCTCTCGAACCACGAAACCATCTGGCGCGAAGCGCGCCACCGCAACCCGCGCGCCTATCTCGAGGGCGCGACGCACGGCGATTTCATCAGCACGCAGCAAGTCATCTCCCGCGCCGACCTGCCCGGAGAATTCATGATGAATGCGCTGCGGCTTAACGAGGGCTTTCCGCTCGGACTATTCACTGAACGCACCGGCCTGCCGCTCGCCTCCATTGAAAAGTCGGCGCTGGCGGCACGGCGAAACGGCCTGCTGGAAACGGCGGATGGAGCCATGCGCCCGACGCCACGCGGCCGACGCTTCCTCAATCAACTGCTGGGCGAATTCCTGGGCTAGATCCTCGCGCAGACGAGCGCAGTCAGTGCTCCCTGCCATCCACTCTGGCCTGCAGCAGGAAGGGGATCAGCCGCCAGGCCAGAATCGCGAAGCCGGCAAGCCAGCCGGACGCGGCAAGAACAAGCCACAGGCCATACGCGTCGGGCCCAATCTGCGGCGCGACCACGCGCAGCACGAAGGCGGCGATCATGATCCAGAGCGCCAGTTTTTCCATCGGCTCGAAGACCACTTTTCGGCCGGTGTGCCCTTTCGCGATCCGGATCAGCATGGCTGGAATGATCAGACCCATGACGCCAAGCGCGAATACATGCATCGAGAACGCGCCAACCCAGGCCTGCGGCGCGAGCTGCGCGAAAAATTCGACCAGAAGCTGCAGCACGATGGCGCCGTAGCCCAGATACATGATGCCGAGATCGAGCCGTCGCATCGCCAACTGCGGTTTCCAGAACAGGAATCGGCCCGCCAGCAGCAGCGCCAGCAGCAGCGAAATCCAGCCAGCCAGCGGAGGAGGCATCAGGCCGGCGCCGACCAGCAGCAGGCCGAGCAGCTTGATGACCCTGTCCAGCGCCGCATTGCGCAGGATGTCGACCTGAAAAATGCCCTTCATGAACTGCGTCAGCGTACGTTCCAGCATCACCAGAAACGCGACGCGAAAAAGACCGGTGGCCATGGCGATGCCGACCTGAAAATGCTCGGCGCTCAGGAGCAGATGCTTGGCAATCAGGAAAGCGGGGAGGATCACCAGGAAAAATCCGTTATCGCGGAAAGTGTCGGTCTTGCGATGGCGCACCAGCGTCCACAGCAGCATGGCGACAATCGACGCCAGGAACAGGGAATTGGACATTTCGAACAGGAAAGCCGGCCAGCGACCGCCAAACCACATGCCCGCTCGTTCGAACAGCCAGGCCGCGACCAGGAACATGAGAGCCGCGCCGTGATAGCCGCGTATCTGAACCCAGTTCTTGGTCGATGTCAGCAGGAAGCCGCCGAGCACAGCCCAGCCGAAACCGAAAAACATTTCGTGGGCGTGCCATTGCACTGGCGCGAAGGAGCCGCGGGGCGCCGGCAGGAGCCCAAGATAAATCAGCACCCAAAGCAGAGGCAGGCTGAGTCCCGACAGGCAGGCGAGGGTGAAGAAGGGACGGAAGCCGACCAGCCAGAACGGATGCCGCGTATTCACGCCTTGCGCCGGAAAAGCACGTCCCACACACCATGGCCCAGTTTCAGGCCACGGGTTTCGAATTTGGTCTGTGGCCGATAGGGCGGTCGCGGGGCGAAGCCGCTTGCCATGTTCGTCAACTGCGATTCGGCGCCGAGTACCTCCAGCATTTGAACCGCATACTCTTCCCAATCGGTCGCGCAATGCAGGTAGCCATTCGGCGCCAGGCGCGAGGCCAGCAGGCTGACGAATGCTGATTGAATCAGGCGCCGCTTCTGCTGACGAATTTTCGGCCACGGATCAGGAAAGAAAACGTGGATGCCGGAAAGCGAACCCGGCGCAATCATGTCGCGCACCACTTCGACGGCATCGTGCTGGATCACGCGCAGGTTGGAAAGTTCGCGCGTGGCGATTTCCTTCAAGAGGCTGCCGACGCCGGGGGTGTGCACCTCGATGCCGAGATAGTCGTTTTGCGGATGCGCGGCGGCAATGCTTGCCGTGGTCTCGCCCATGCCGCAGCCGATTTCGAGAATGCGTGGTGCGTGACGGCCGAAGACGGCATCGAGATCCAGTGGGCCCGGCCGATAGGGAATGCCCCAGCGCGGCATGCCTTCCTCGTGAAAGCGCCGCTGCGCAACGGAGACGCGCCCCTGTCGCAGGACGAAGCTGCGGATGTGGCTGGCGCGGCGCCCTGCTGCCGCCTCGTCGTCGATCTCGTTCATTCGGCGGGCTTTTGAAAAGTCGGCGCTGGCGAGCTCTGCATACCAGGGCTTCCGCTTTGCGGGCTGGTAACGGCGACCGCCCCCTTGGGGTCGGATTCAAAACCTTCCTTGAGGATTCTGTCGAGTTCATAGCGCGACCGGCCGATCGCTTCGGGCAGGCTGGCGCAGGCGGCGTGCAAGGTGACTTCACTCAACGCGGTTTCAATGCGATCGCTGAGATTCAGGGCGCGCGACAAATCGGGCCACTGCGCCTCGTCGGCGCGCGACCCGAAGTAGTAGCCGGCAAGCTCATGCACGATGGATTCGATCGTCTTCCCCTGCTTCGCATGCCATGCGGCGTAGGCGTCCTGGATCGGTCCCGAATATGCCGGCAGATCGAGACAGGCAGCGGCCAGCAGGGATAGTCCGTGGGCGAGGCCGAACAGGCGCTGGCGGATCAGGATTTCCGGTTGCTCGAAGGCGTAGCCCATCCGCTGAACCGGGACTTCCAGCGCCGGCCGGGCTTCGGCCGGCGTCGCCGGAGTCACGATTTTCGGCGCGTCTTCGGCCTGCGCAGAACCCAGCAGTACCGCACACAGGAGACTGGCGAAATAACGCTTCACGTGCCGCCGATCAATCCACCGCCGGGGGAGCTGGGCGTTGCTGCGTAGAACTTCTTCGGCATGCGCCCGGCGCGATACGCCTCGCGCCCCGCCTCGACCGCTTTCTTCATGGCACCCGCCATCAGTACCGGGTCCTGCGCGCCGGCAATCGCGGTGTTCATCAGCACGCCGTCGCAACCGAGTTCCATTGCGATCGCCGCATCAGACGCCGTGCCGACACCGGCATCGACCAGCACCGGCACTTTCGATTGCTCGATGATCAGCTTCAGGTTCCACGGATTCAGGATACCCATGCCGGAACCGATCAAGGAGGCCAGCGGCATGATTGCGACGCAGCCGATGTCTTCCAGCATGCGCGCCTGGATCGGATCGTCGGCGCAATACACCATCACCTGAAACCCGTCCTTGACCAGGGTCGCGGCGGCCTTGAGGGTTTCCGGCATGTTGGGGAACAGCGTTTGCGGATCGCCCAGCACTTCGAGCTTGCACAGCGCGTGGCCGTCGAGCAGTTCGCGGCCGAGGCGCAAGGTGCGCACCGCATCGTCGGCCGTGTAGCAGCCCGCCGTGTTGGGCAGGATGGTGAACTGTGACGGCGGCAGCACTTCCAGCAAGGAGGGCTGGCCGGGTTCCTGGCCGATGTTGGTGCGGCGGATGGCCACCGTGATGATCTCGGCGCCCGAGGCGTCGATGGCTTGGCGGGTCTGCGCGAAGTCCTTGTACTTGCCGGTGCCGACCAGCAGGCGCGAAGCGTAGGCCTTGCCGGCGATGACGAGGGGATCTGGATTCATGAAGGTCGGGTCCTGGAAAATTCAACCGCCGCCGACGGCGACGACAATTTCGATCTGGTCGCCACTCGCCAGCGCGGTTTCGGCATGACGGCTTTTCGGCACGATCTCGCCATTCCTTTCGACTGCGACACGCTTGCCAGCGAGGCCTCGCGCTGCCAGCAGGGCGGCTACGGTGATGGGTTCCGGCAACGTCTGCGCCTCGCCGTTAATGATGACATCCATGCGGCAATTTTACTTCAGCAGGCGGCGCCGGATCAGCGTCAGCGCAATCCAGAAGGCAAGCAGTGCGACGGCCAGCAGGGCTGCTATGTGGCCGACGATGCCGGCGGGTATTTCGCCGAACAGCAGCGGCCGCACCAGTGCCACCGCGTGCGTCAGCGGCAGCCAGGCCGCCACCGCCTGCACCAGCGGCGGCAACTGGTCGGGCGGGAAGAACACGCCGCAGAGCAACACCATGGGCGTGATGAACAGCGTGAAGTAATACATGAAGAAATCGTAGGAGGGAGCGAGCGCGGTGACGATCAGGCCGAGCGCGGCAAAGGCCAGCCCGGTGAGGAAGATCACCGGCAGCGCCCAAAGCGCCAGCGGCGAGGCGACGAAACCGAGCAGGGAAATGACGATCAGGATCGCGACGCCGGACAAGGTGGCCTTGGCCGCCGCCCAGAGCAGTTCCCCGGCCATGACGTCTTCCAGCGTCACCGGCGCATTCATGATCGCCTCCCAGGTGCGCTGCACATGCATGCGCGAGAAGGCAGAGTACAGCGCCTCGAAGGAAGCCGCATTCATGGTCGAGGCGCACACCGTGCCGCTGGCGAGGAAGGCGATGTAGGACACGCCATTGATCTGCGGCAGCAAGCCGCCCAGACCATAGCCGAGGCCGAACAGATAGATCATCGGGTCGGCCAGATTGCCCAGCAAGGACGGGATCGCCAGCTTCTTCCAGACCAGGAAGTTGCGCCGCCAGACGGCGAAGGCACGCAAGGAGAGTTGGGGGATCATGGGCATCCTAATCCCTCAGTTCCCGGCCGGTGAGTTTGAGGAACACGTCCTCGAGGTTCGCCGGCCGGTGCAAGGTGCGCAACGCCGGCCAGGCGGCCAGATGCGCGAGCAGCGGCGTGGCATCCTCGACATAGCAGAAGGCGGTCTCGCCGCTGACTTCGATGCGACGCGAAAATGCATGCGCTTCGCGCTCGGCCCAGCCCGGCGCATCTTCGCCATAGACCTCGACCACCTGCGCCTCGATGTGCTCCTGGATCAACTGGCGCGGAGCGCCTTCGGCCACCATTTTTCCGTCGTCGATGATGGCTAGGCGCCGGCAGAGACGCTCGGCCTCGTCCATGAAATGCGTCGTCAGCAGAATGGTCTTGCCTTGCGCCAGCAGGCGCTTGAGGCGTTCCCAGATAAGGTGGCGGGCCTGCGGGTCGAGGCCGGTGGTGGGCTCGTCGAGCAGCAGCAGTTCGGGGTCGTTCACCAGCGCGCGGGCCAGCGTCAGGCGCCGCTTCATGCCGCCGGAGAGCGTGCGGATGTTGGCATCTTCCTTGCCGGCGAGGCCGGCGAAGTCGAGCAGTTCGGCGATCTTCGGTCGGATTTCGGCATCCGCCATGCCGAAATAGCGGCCATACACGATCAGGTTTTCGGCGGCAGTGAAGTCGGGGTCGAGGTTGTCGAATTGCGGCACCACGCCGATCTTCGTCCGCGCCTCGCGGGCGCGCGCCGGCACCGGCTCGCCGACCAGCGTGATCGCGCCGGAATCCGGCGCGGTCAGGCCGAGGCAGCAGCGCAAGGTGGTGGTCTTGCCGGCGCCGTTGGGGCCGAGCAGGCCGTAACACTCGCCGCGCTGCAGTTCAAAGTTGAGCCCGGCGACGACTTCGCGGCCGTCGTAGGATTTGTGCAGGGCGGAAACAATCAGCGGGCTCATGCGTCTTCGTTCAGGCGTTAATGCCAGGCGCGATGAATGATGTCGCGGATGAGATGCAGGCGACGGTGGAAGAAGTGGTCGGCGCCGGGTATCACGACGACGGGCAGGTCCAGCGGCTGCGCCCAGGCCAGCACGTTGGCGAGGCGCACCGTCTCGTCTTCGGAGCCATGGATCACCAGAGTGTCGGGCGGCACGGCCTCGGTATCGTAGCTGCGTGTTCCTTCGACGTAGCCGGCCGCAGTGCCGACCAGCACCAGCCAGCGCGCCGGGTCGCCGGCTGCGGCGAGACGCCTGGCCAGGCGCGTGGTGACGTAGGCGCCGAAAGAAAAGCCGGCCAGGTAAAGCGGCAGCGGCGCGCCGGACGCCATCAGCACGTCGGCATAACGGACGCGAGCCCAGTCGTGCACCGCCAGTACGTCATCGGTCTCGGCATCGCCGTGGTCGTGCGTGCCCTCGCTCCCGCCGACGCCGCGAAAACTCGGCCGCAGGGTAATGCAGCCCCGCTCGCGGAAGGCGCGCGCCAGCGTGGTCACCACCTTGTTGTCGGCCGTGCCGCCGAACAGCGGATGCGGGTGGGCGATCAACGCGATGCCCTGCGGATTTTCATGCCCTTCGACGAAGACCTCGATCTTGCCGTCCGGCCCGTCGACCAGGATGCGTTCGTGCCGCGACATTCGTCAGATCTTCAGCCGGTCGACAACCCGGCCATGCACGAGATGCTGATCGATGATCTCGTCGATGTCTTCCTTATCCACGTAGGTGTACCAGACCGCCTCGGGGTAGATCACCATGACCGGCCCCTGTTCGCAGCGGTCGAGGCAGCCGGCGGCATTGATGCGCACCTTGCCCGGAACCTTGGCGCCGAGCGCCTTGACCTGATCCTTGGCGTAGGCGCGCATGTCGCTGGCGCCGTGGTTGTTGCAGCAGGCTTCGCCGGCGGCGCGCTGGTTGGTGCAGAAGAACACGTGGTGCTTGAAATGGCTCATGGACTGGCTTCGAACAAAAAATCGATTATAGGGGCGGTGGATATTTGACCGCGTTCTTGACGATCTTTTCCCGCGCAGCAGCGATCGGATCGATACCCAGCACGTCGGCCAGTTCGGTCAGGTAGATCAGCACGTCGGCAATTTCGTCGGCGACTTCGGCGCGCTTCTCCGGCGCCAGGGCCAGGCTTTCCTCGGGCGTCGCCCACTGGAAATGCTCGACCAGTTCGGCGGCTTCGACGCTGAGCGCCATCACCAGATTCTTCGGCGTGTGATAGCGATGCCAGTCGCGTGCGGCACAGAAGTCGCGCAGCGCATCGCGCAGGGTGGTCAGATCAGTAATTGAGTGCATCGTTTCGTTCCGGACGGTAGGTCATCAGCCAAGGCAGGGCAAGGAAGGGCCACAGCGAACAGATCAGGCGCGTGAGGCCGTTGAAATTCAGGAACTGGCCGGGATTCCAGATGTGCAGTGTGTTGAGCAGGTAGGGATTCTCTGGCGCGACATTGACCATGACCGTGGCAAACAACAGCGCCAGCGCGGCCACGGCGCGCTGCAGCGGAAAAACCAGGAAGGACGCGCTCCACCACAATGCCAGCCCGATGGCGATGCCGATACTGTTTCCCGGCGTGATCCAGGCCACCGCCGCCGCCGGCCCCATCAGCAGGGCATAAGCCAGCGTCTTGATCAGCAGCGCCGCCAGCAACAGGCCGGCGGTGAGCAGGCGCGCGTTCCGGCGCAGCAACAGGGTGGCCATCAATCCCGCGGCCAGCAGGCCGGCGGCGGCAATGACGGATTCGAGGTTGACAAAGCGCTCCGGCAGGAAGGGCTGGACCGGCGGCAGGTCGAGCATCTGGCGCAGGTTGCCGCTGCCGAACAGCAGGGTTTCGGGTGACAACTGGGTAATCAGCCAGGCCCCGATCAGCAGCACGCCGACGTCGACGCCATAGGCCCGCATCATCACACGCTGGCGCCAGCGCGCAAGATGCCCCTCATCCAGCGCGCGCGCTCCCCAGCGTGCACCGATCATGCCACCGAGCAAGGCGCCGGCCGTGTTGCAGGCCAGATCCAGATTGGAAGGCACGCGGCTGGGCAAGTAGTTCTGCAGCAGTTCCATGACAAAGCTCAGAGAGGCGCCGAGCAGAACCACCGCCAGCCACGCCGAGA
>JBIJDI010000238.1:0-4637 GCA_044344235.1 Sulfuritalea sp.
GCGCGCGGTCTGATCGCCGATCCGGCGAACGATATTTACGTCAGCACCGCGTCGATCTGGGAAATCGCCATCAAGCATGCGCTGGGGCGCGGCGACATGCCGGTGAGCGGAGCGCGCGCCGCCGAGTTGTGCGCCGCTGCCGGCTACCGCGAACTGCCGATGGCCTGGCGGCATGCCGTTGCGGTGGAAATCCTGCCACCGCTGCACGCTGATCCCTTCGACCGAATTCTCGTCGCGCAAGCCACGGCCGAGCCCATGCGCTTGCTCTCGCGCGACGCCACTGTGGCGGGCTACGGTGCGATGGTGATGGCGGTTTGATCAGTTGGAAAGAATCGCTCGCGCGGCGGCCACGCCGCTTCTGACAGCGCCTTCAAGCGTTGCCGGGTAGGCCCCGGCCACATAGTCGCCGGCCAGCCACAGTCCCGGCAGATGGGTTCGAGCCGGCGGCCGCTGCAGATTTGGTATGCAAGCAAAAGTGGCGCGCTTCTCGGTGATGGTTTGCACGGACAGCGGGGCCGGCAGTTCGGACACGAGCCGGGCAATTTCCTTGTGGATGCCGCGCTCCAGTTCAGCCGTCGGCAAATCCAGATGGCGGCCGCGCGCGCTGATGACGGCGGCGATCAGGCCGTCTTGTCCGCACAGCTGGCCACGGTCGAACAGCCATTGCGCGAGCCCGGCGTCCACCCCGAGCATCGGCTGCGGCAGGCGTACCCAATCCGGGTAGCTGAAGTAGCTGGTGACGATGGGTTCCCAGTCGAAGTGTTCCACTTGATGCGCCAGTTCCGGCACGAGGTTGCCGAGGTGATAGGGCGCCACGGCGAGAACGATCTGCGCGAAGGGACCGATATCATCGACCAACCAGGCGCCTCCTGCACGTCGGAGCGAGCCGACGCGATGGCCTGTATGCACGCCGCTGCCACGTTCGGTGATGAACTCCGCCGCGGGTTCCGGAAACAGCGCGGTGAGATCCACTCGCGGCAACAGCATATCGCTGGCGGAGCGCCTGCCGCCCAGGCTGTCGCGCAGCACGTTGGCCAGTACCTGGGCCGAGGCGCGATCGGCCGCGGTGTTCAGCGCGGCGATGCACAGCGGCTCCCACAAGAGTCGGCGCTGGCGGGGCGGCGTTTCGTTGCGGTCCAGCCAATCGGTCACGGTGCAATCCGGCTCGATGCGGAATTGGCCGGCTTTCAGTCCCTGCATGAGGTGGATCGCCGCCCGTTTTTCCCGCCAGTCGAGTCCGCGGGCGAGCAGCAGGGCGAAGGCGGTATGTAGCGGTGCCGGCAGACGCGGTGCGCTCATCAGGAATTCGCCGGGAAACTCGAAGCGCAGCGGCGTGCGCTTGAGCAACTGCTTCGGATCGGCGCCGACGGCGCGCATCAGGCGCAAGGTCTCGGTGTAGGCGCCGACCAGGATGTGCTGGCCGTTATCCACGGTAAGGCCGTCGATCTGCGCTACGCGGGCGCGACCGCCCAGCACGCGCGACGCCTCGAATACCTCCACCTGCCTGCCCGCTGAAGTCAGCTCGACGGCCGCGGCCAGACCGGCGTAGCCGGCGCCGATGATGGCGATCTTCAAGCCGTGATCCAGGTTTTGCCGGCCAGCCACAGCTTGCGCAGGGGCGGCAGCGAAGTGCGGCGATCCAGCACGAGGCAGCCGTCGCGAACGATTTCGTCGAGCGTGGCGCGGTAAATGGCGGCCATGATCAGCCCGGCGCGCTGCGCCTTGCGGTCGGGGGCGGGAAGCTGGGCAAAGGCCTGCTGGTAAAGCGTTGTGGCGCGCGCCACCTGGAATTCCATGAGCTTGCGGAAGTTGTCGCTGTAACGGGCCTGGAGCAAATCGCGCTCATCGACGCCAAAGCGGGCCAGCTCGTCCTGCGGCAGATAGATGCGGCCACGCCGCGCATCCTCGCCGACATCGCGGATGATGTTGGTGAGCTGGAAGGCCAGACCGAGGTCGTGCGCGTACTTGAGCGTCTGCCGATCCGTGTAGCCGAAGATCTCGGCGGCGAGCAGGCCGACCACGCTGGCGACGCGATAGCAATACAGGTGCAGCGCCTTGAAGTCGACGTAGCGCGTGTTGTCGAGGTCCATCTCCATGCCGTCGATGATTTCCAGCAATTGTTCCTGCGGCAGCGAGAAGTTTTTCAGGGACGTGGCCAGCGCCTGCGTCACCGGGTGGCTCGGGCAGCCCTTGAACAGCTCCTTCACCTCGCCGCGCCACCAGTCGAGCTGTGCGCGCGACAACTCGGCGTCGGGGCATTCATCGACCACATCATCGACTTCGCGACAGAATGCGTAGAGCGCCGTGATGGCTTGGCGTCGCAGCGGTTCGAGGAAGAGGAAGCTGTAGTAGAAGCTGGAGCCGCTCTGCGCGGTGCGTTCCTGGCAGTATTGATCGGAAGTCATAGGGAACGGACCAGGGAACGCAACAGGATCAGCGGCCAGTCGGGAGCCTGAAGCCGCGGTCGTCGCGTAAAGACATCGTAATCGACCGCCTCGATTTTATCCAGAATGCGCAGGCCACCGGCGACGATGGCGCGGATTTCGAGGCCGATGCGCCCCGGCAGGTCCCAGCCCAGCGACGCACCGGAGAGCATCAGGTTTCGGGCGCGATTCACTTGAAATTCCAGCAGGTTTCGAAAGTCGGCGCTGGCGACACGGCGCAGTACATCGCCATCGCGGACGCCAAACCTCGTCATCTCGTCCTGCGGTAGATAGATCCGGCCGTTCGCGCCCTTGACGGCGTCGATGCCGACATCCTGCCAATGGTTGATCAGCTGCAGCGCGGAGCAGATGGCGTCGGAACGGGAGAGGTTTTCCGCCGTGGCATGGCCGAACAGATGCAACAGCAGGCGTCCGACCGGGTCGGCCGAACGGCGGCAGTAATCCGTCAGTTCCGCGTAGTCGCGGTAGCGATCCTTGCCGACATCCTGAATGAAGGCGTCGAGCAGGTCGCGAAACAGTTGCAGCGGCAAGTTGTGCTCGACGATCACCGGCCTCAGGCGCAGGAATACCGGATGCTGCGTCGGTTGGCCTCGTTCGATCGCGTCGAGTTCGGCCTGGTAGCCGGCCAGCAGGTCCCGGCGCTGCTGCGGCGAAAGATCACCCTCGTCGGCGAAGTCGTCCGCACTGCGGGCGAAGCCATAGATGGCGGCCACCGGCTCACGCAGCGGTGCGGGCAGAAGAATCGACGCAACAGGGAAGTTTTCGTAGTGATCGACGGCCATTCAGGGGGCGCACGGCGTGGGCTGAAGGCTGGATTCTACCGGGGCTATGCACGGCATTTGTGGCTGTTTTCCAGCTTCTGTTCGCTGTCCTTCGGTCCCCAAAGCAGGTAAAATTCGCAATCCACGTCGTATCGTTCCGGCTTTGCTTGCTGGCCGGCTGCGACACGTGCCCAAGTGGCGGAATTGGTAGACGCACCAGATTTAGGTTCTGGCGCCGCGAGGCGTGGGGGTTCGAGTCCCTTCTTGGGCACCAGCGTTTGGGCGGAGTTTGGTCGCAGTTTTGATTTGGTGCGGTTTTTTTCAATGAATTCTTCAGTGACGGATATAAAGATGACGGACAAGGCAACCACGGACGTGGCAATCGACAGCAGCAGCGCGCTGGAGCGACGCGTCGAAATGACAATAGCGCTGGCCGAGCTTGACAAGGATGTCGAGCAGCGCCTGAAGCGCATGTCGCGCACAGTCAAGGCGGCGGGTTTCCGTCCCGGCAAAGTGCCGATGAAGCTGGTCGCCCAGCAGCATGGCTCCCAGGCGCGCTCGGAGGCGATCGGCGCAGCGGTCGAAAAAGCCTATGGCGAGAAGGTTCGCGAGCAGAACCTGCGCGTTGCCGGCTATCCCCGTATCGAGCCGAAGGACGATGTCGGCCCCGGACTGATCGGCTTCACCGCGATATTCGAGGTCTATCCCGAAATCGCACCGGCAGACATCTCCGGGCAGGCGATTGAGAAACCGACGCTGACGGTGACCGACGTCGAGGTCGATACGACGCTCGACGTCCTGCGCAAGCAGCGCACCACCTACGTCGAGACCGACCGCGCTGCTGCCAAGGACGATCGCCTGGTAATCGACTTCATCGGACGCAAGAATGGTGAGGAGTTCCCCGGCGGCAAGGCGAGCGACTACACGGTCATGGTCGGTGGCGGCATGATGCTGCCGGATTTCGAGGCGCAACTCGAAGGCGGCAAGGCCGGCGAGAAGAAGACTTTCGACGTCACTTTCCCTGCCGACTATCAGGCGGCTGAACTGGCCGGGGCAACCGTCCAGTTCGAGATGACGGTGAAAAAGGTCGAGGCGCCCCAACTGCCGGAGATCGATGGCGAATTTGCCAAACAACTTGGCGTTGCGGATGGCGACACCGCCAAAATGCGCGTCGAGGTTCGCTCCAATCTGGAACGCGAAGTGAAGAAGCGCCTGCTGGCCAAAGTCAAGGAGCAGGTCATGGAGGCGTTGCTCAAAGTGAATCCGATCGAGGTGCCGAAGGCGCTGGTCGAGATGGAATCCGAGCAGATGGCCGAGGCGGCGAAGCGCGACATGGAATCGCGCGGCATGGGCATGAAGAACATTCCGGTCGAGGCGTCCTGGTTTACCGAGCAGGCGACACGCCGGGTGAAGTTGGGCCTGCTGCTGGCCG
>JBIJDI010000239.1:0-4609 GCA_044344235.1 Sulfuritalea sp.
AACTCGCCGACGGCGCCGACATCATCACCATCGGCAAGCTCGAGATCGGCAGCCGCGCCTACATCGGCCGCTTCAACTTCAAGGGCGGCGACCAGCAGAAGAACGTCGGCAACCTTTCGGGGGGCGAACGCGGCCGCCTGCACCTGGCGAAGACCCTGATGACCGGCGGCAACCTGCTGCTGCTCGACGAGCCGTCGAACGACCTCGACGTCGAAACCCTGCGCGCACTCGAAGATGCCCTGCTCGAATTCGCCGGCTGCGCCATGATCATCAGCCACGATCGCTGGTTCCTCGATCGCATCTGCACCCATATCCTCGCCTGCGAGGGTGACTCGCAATGGAGCTTCTTCGCCGGCAACTACCACGAGTACGAGGAGGACAAGAAGAAGCGTCTCGGCGAGGAAGGCGCCAAACCAAAGCGGATTCGCTACAAGCCAATTACGCGCTAACCGATGCTCGATCCGAATACCATCGCGCTCCTCGGCCAACTGGGGATCAGTGCCGACACGATCGAGTCGGCGCTTTCCGCCCTGCTCTTCCTCACCATCGTCACGGTGGTCGCGACGATACCGACAGCCATCCTGGCGCGGAAAAAGCAGCGTTCGGTCACCGGCTGGGTGATCCTCGCCCTGTCGCTTCCGGTAGTTCCGCTGCTGGTGATCTGGCTGCTGCCGGCACTACCGGCGAAGTTGCCAACAGATTCAGCCGAATAGCCAGCCACCCTGCGCCTGGCGCTGGCATCGATGGCCATTCTCGGCGGCATCGCGCTGGTGATCCTCGAAAGGCAGGCCGCCAGGGCCCCGTAGTGGCTGCCCTGGCTTGCCAAGGATTACTTCGCGCGACCGTACTTGCCGGTCAGCTTCGCCTTGCCGATCGAATTGGCATTGATCATGAAGCCCGCCAGCGAAGCCGTTGCCCCGGCCGGCAGATCTAGCTTGTCCACCTTCAGCGCGTGCAGCGTGAAGTGGTAGCGATGCGGCTTGTCGCCCGCGGGCGGGCAGGGGCCGCCCCAGCCGGGGCCGCCGAAATCGGTATTGATCTGCGCTGCGCCCTTGGGCAGCGCCGAGCCGTCAGCCTTGCCGGCGCCCTTAGGCAGTTCCACTGCGTCGGCCGGAATGTTGGTCACCACCCAGTGCCACCAGCCGGCGCCACCGGTCGGTGCATCGGGGTCATGCACCAGCAGGGCGAAGCTCTTGGTGTCCTTGGGCGCGCCCGACCACTTCAATGCCGGCGAAATGTTCTTGCCGCTGCAGCCGAAGCCGGCAAATACCTGCTCCTCGGCGATCGGGGCGGTGGCCTTGATGTCGGCACTGGACAGCTTGAACGCGTCGGCGTGTACGCTGCCCGCGAGGGCAAGCGCGGTCGCGAACAACAGACTGGAACGAATCATGTTGGCTCCTTTTTTCTCGTTGGGGGGGGGTGAAACACGACCTGCGAAATCAGATTAGCAGAGTCGCCGCTGCATTCCTACGTCTCGCCGATGATCACGCGGCTGTCGCCTTCCATCCGGTATTCTGGAATCACCAGATTGGCCGGAGCGGGCCCCGCGCGAAATACCCGCCCGGCCAGATCGAATTTCGAGGTGTGGCAGGGGCAGAGAAACTCGCCGCGATTACCGACACCGCTGCGCAGCGCCGGCGGGCAGCCCTGATGCGTACATTGCCCGATGGCGACGAACACCTCGGGGCGCAGCGAACGATGCGGATTGCGGCAGGCCGCCGGCTGCAACGACTGCTCCGAAGCGGGATCGATCAACTCGCTTTCATAGCCCGCCAGCGAAGCAATGTCGTCGGCACTGCGACGCAGGATCCATACCGTGCGACCGTTCCAGTCCACCGTGCGCAGCCTGCCCGGCGGCAGATCGCCGAAATCCACTGGAAGCGGATTGCCGGCCGGTGGCTGCGGCTGGCTCGTCAGATACTTCGCCAGGCCGATCCCCGCACCGAGCGCGCAGAGGCCGCCCACCACATACAGGCGTCGGCGTTCGGAAGCGGCAGTGCGGTCTTCGCTCATGATGCGCTACTCGAAGGCATGGATTGGCGATCAGGATACCGCGTTCACTGCTTGCGCGACATCCGAAGAGTCGGCGCCGATGACACGGCGACGTCCGAGCTTGGATCGCCAGATTCCCGGCGGGTAGACGCGGCATCCGGTGACAACAAGCAGGCAAAGACCGGCTACGGCAAGGAGAGCGTTTCTTGCTCGACCGCCTTGTAGCGCAGTTGCTTCATCAGCGCCGCCTCCCTGAACAGGCGTTGTGCGTGGAATGTATCGCGCAACGCCTGTTAGCACTCAGCCTTTCTTGTCCTCTGCCGGTGCTGTCGCGAGATCGATCTGCCGAATCAAACCCGCTCCGCCGGTCTCGCCCAGCCACACACTGCTGGAGCGCATCTGCCCGACCTTCTCTCCGTGCTCCTTCAACTCAAACGGCGTATTGGCGGAGCTGGTTGCCAACGCACCGATGCCGGCCTCGCCGAGACGCCGCACGAGCTGATCCTCCCTTTCTCCGGCCTGCCACAACTTGAGGTCGGCGAAGGCCGGGTCGGCGCCGTCGATCCAGCCATTGTGGTCGCTGTCGAGGCGCGCCAGCTCGGCGAAGCCGTTGCCGGTTTCGGGGCCGAAGAGTTCGCTGCCGTTGTCGGCGCGGCCGTTGTGGTTGCGGTCGAGGAACAGCAAGGCCGAACCGTTGCCGGGCAAGCGCATGCGCTCGACCTTGCCGTCGTTGTCGAGGTCGAAGTCGAAGTCGACGCTGGCGTCGGACAACGCAGCGCGGGGCGCGCCGCTATCGACCACCAGCGGATCGATCAAGCTGCGGCTGACGGTGCGGGTGATTTCTTCGCTGCGCTCAAGCGTGTAACCGACATCGAATTGCCGCGTGCTGCCGTCGGCGAGGCAAACTTTGCCGCTGGCGGCAAATTCGCAGCGCTCGGTTTCGCTGACCTGCTCGGTCTCGGTGAGCTGCCAGCGCGGTCGCGACGGGCCGACCAGCGACCACGCCTCGTCGCGCGCCGCCGTACCCTTGCCCGGTGCGGGCATCGGCCAGGCGTTTGAGTCAAGGGAGGTTTGCGGTCCGAACAGCATGGCGAGCATGGTTTCCACCATGTCGTGGATGCGCTCGGCGGCGTTGCTGCAGGGCCTGACCTGGATCGGGGCCCTTTCGTCAAGGCGCGCCGCCATCAGTTTGTTGAGTTCCTGTTCGAAGAGGCCGCCGAAGACCTGCCCTTCGCCGGGGCTGCGAGTGCGCTCCAGCGTGGTCTTCCTGACGGCCGTTTCCTCCAGCGCGTGCTGGCTCCCCAGCGTGAGCTGGCTGTCCGTGATGTGCATGACGAGTCCTTTTCTTTCCAGTTGAGGAAAGCAACTCAATGCATGGAACATGCCTGGAAAACCAGCTCAATTTGACGGATAGGTTCTGTCCGCCCTCAGAGGCAGCGCCAGTGGGGCCAGCCGGCGGTGGGCGGCAGGCAGTTCATGAAGGGATGCTGACCGGGAAACCACTGCATCGGAATCTGGGCGCGGCATTGCCTGAGTTCCTGCTCGCTGCGATCACGGCAGAGTTTTTCGCGGCGTTCCACCTCGCCGGCCATGTCGTCGAAGATGCGCGCGCGCTCGCTGGCGACCATGTGGTCGAGGACCGCGAGCGGCACGCCCTGCCCGGCCAGCTCGACGATCTGGCTGGCTGACAACCGATAGCGCGAGCCGGATTGCTTGATGCGGCCGATCAATTCCTCGGCGGGCAGCCCCAGACGCGCCAGCGCCACGATCTGCTCCAGCGGCATCGCCGCCGCCGGCTGCGGCAGGCTGGCCTCAAGCTTTTCGGCACTCAAACGCTCGATCCTCGGCGGCGCGGTGGGCGCGTCGGCGCAGCCCTGAAGGATCAGGGCTGTGATGCTGACAAACCGGAGGTGACGGAGAGAACTCATTGCAGCTTGACGGGTCAGACGGGATTGAGAACTTCGACAATCATAGGCCACAGCGCCGCCGGTTTGGCGTCTGGCCAGCGGCCAAAGCACCTGCCGTAGGTGAGTCGTCTACAATTCGCCCCCTGCCATTGCTTGCCAACCCCTGCCCTTCCAGTGCCTGCCCAACCGTGACCGCGACCACCCCTGCCCTTGAACTGCTCGCCCCCGCCAAGAATGCCGACTTCGGCATCGAGGCGATCACGCATGGCGCCGACGCGGTGTACATCGGCGGGCCGGCCTTCGGTGCGCGGGCGAACGCCGGCAACAGCATCGCCGACATCGAGCGGCTGGCGGCTCATGCGCACCGTTATCACGCCAAAGTTTTCGTCACGCTGAACACGATCCTGCGCGACGACGAACTCGACGAGGCGCGACGCCTGGCCTGGCAGTTTTACGAGGCGGGCGCGGATGCGCTGATCGTGCAGGACATGGGCCTGCTGCAACTCGACCTGCCGCCGATCCAGTTGCATGCCAGCACCCAGACCGACATCCGCACGCTGGAGAAGGCGCGCTTCCTGCAGGACGTCGGCTTCTCGCAGATCGTGCTTGCGCGGGAATTGACGCTGCAGGAAATCGCGAAGATCTCAGTGGGCACAAGCGTTGCACTTGAATTCTTCGTCCACGGTGCCCTGTGCGTGGCCTACAGCGGC
>JBIJDI010000240.1:0-4608 GCA_044344235.1 Sulfuritalea sp.
CGTCGCGAGCTGGTGTTGGGCCAGCGCACGCGCCATTTCGAAGGTGCCGACCGTATCCATGTTGGCGGCGATGATCGGCACGCCGTGATAGCTGCGCCCGGAATGACGGAAGACGAACTCGCGTGAAATATCGACTTCGGAGCGCGATGTCAGCGTCGAGCGTTTGGGGCGTATCAGAACGTCCTGAAAATCGAGCTTGAGCTCTTCTTCGATGCGCATGGCGGCTTCCTGACCGGGGTACCGGGCAATCCGGCGCAGTCAGCTTACCGCGTAAACCCACCTCCCGGTCTGGCCCGTTCGGCAGGCTTGACGCCCGAATATGCTTCTATATACTGACTGACTGGTCAGTAACTAAATGCCCTTATAGTGGAAGCCTTAGCCCATCCCCGCCAACGCCGCAAGGAAGCGCGTCCCGCCGAACTCATGGCGGCGGCGCTCGAACTGTTTGTCGAAAAAGGTTTCGCCGGTACCCGGCTCGAGGACGTGGCAACACGCGCTGGCGTGTCGAAAGGGACGCTCTACCTCTACTTCGATAGCAAGGAAGCGCTGTTCAAGGCGGTGATTCAGGAAGGCATCGTGCCGATTCTCGAAGAAGGTGCCGGGCTGATCGACGGTTTCGAAGGCAGTACCGCTGATCTCATGCGGGCGCTGATCGGCGAATGGTGGCAGCGCATAGGCAACACGCATCTCGCTGGCATCTCCAAACTGATGATCAGTGAAGCGGGGAACTTTCCCGAGCTGGCGATCTACTACCATGATACGGTGATCGTGCGCGGCCGCGATTTGATGCGGCGCACGCTGCAGCGGGGCATCGCTTCCGGCGAGTTTCGCGCGGTTGACGTCGAAACTGCCATCGACGTGATTTTCGCCCCGGTGCTGATGCTGGTGATCTGGCGCTATTCGCTGGGCGTGTGCTGCGGCATGGCGCACGATCCGCAGACCTACCTGCAAAGCCATTTTGATCTGACGCTGGGCGGACTCGTCGCCCCCAATCGACCCGGAACCGCCTCATGAAACTGTCGCCTGTTCTGCTTGCGCTTGCCTTCGCGTCACTTGCTGCGTGCAACCGGGCGCCCCCCGCGTCGTCTGCCGGCGCCGCGGTGCTTGAATTCGCCGCATCTGATCTGGTGAGCGCCGAGTCGCGGCCCATGGTGCCGACTGTGCAACTCTCCGGCACGCTGCGCCCGTGGCGCGAGGCGACGGTCAAGGCCAAGGTGGCGGGCGAACTGCAGGCGCTCAGCGTTCGCGAAGGCGATACGGTCAAGAGCGGGCAGGTTATCGGCCGTATCGATGCAACGGATTACCGCGCACGGCTGGCAGGCAACGAGGCCGACGTGGCCGCGGCGCAAGCCGCACTCGGGGTGGCCGAAAAAAACCAGGCTACCCAGGCATCGTTGCTGGCAAAGAAGTTTATCTCGTCCAACGCCTACGACACCACGGTCGGCAACCGCGACGCGGCGAAAGCCCGCCTCGATGCGGCGCGCGCCGCCGCTGACGTAGGGCGCAAGGCACTGGCCGATACGACGCTGGTGGCGCCGATGGATGGCATCGTTTCGGCGCGCATTGTTCAGGCCGGTGAACGCGTGCCGGTCGATGGACGGATCGTGACCATCTCCGACATCACGCGTCTTGAACTCGCTGCCAGCGTGCCGGCGGGCGAGGCCGCGCGCCTCGCGGTCGGGGCGGACATCACGCTCGGTGTCGAAGGCCTCGACGGCGTGCGCATCAGCGGGCGCATCGAGCGCATCAACCCGGCGGCCGCGCCCGGTTCGCGATCCATCGAACTGTATGCGGTGATCGACAATCGCGAGGGCCGCCTGCGCGGCGGCTTGTTTGCTCAAGGCCATGCGGCGGCCGGGGCAGCGCAGGAGAGGATCGCGGTGCCCACCAGCGCACTGCGCGAGGAAGGCGGCGAGCAGGTGTTGTACGTGCTGGCCGGCGACAAAGTGCAGCGTCGGCAGGTCAAGCCCGCGCTCGCCCAGACGGGGTGGGTTGCGATCACCGAAGGGCTTGCCGCGGGGGAGCAGGTGGTGCGCTACAACCTCGGGCCGTTGAAGGACGGTAGCCCGGCAAAGATCAAGGCGGCTCCAGCGTCGCCCGCTGTTCAGCCTGTGGCGCCGGTCGCCGTATCACCAGCGCCGACTTCCTGATCCGGCACACAGTTCATGTGGTTCACCCGCGTCAGCATTGCCAATCCGGTATTCGCCACCATGATGATGGTGGCGCTGCTGGTGCTCGGCGTCTTCTCGGCCGACCGTCTCTCGGTGGAACAGTTTCCGGATGTCGCCTTCCCCGTGGTCGTGATCCAGACCGACTATCCCGGCGCCGCGCCGGAGAGCGTCGAAGAAGAGGTCACGCGCCCCATCGAAGAGGCGGTGAATACCATCAGCGGCATCAACGTGTTGTCGTCGCGCTCCTACGAGAGCCAGTCGCTGGTGATTGTCGAGTTCAACCTGTCCGTCGATCCGAAGGTCGCCGCCCAGGATGTGCGCGAAAAAATCGCCGCCTTGCGGCCGAGCTTCCGCGATGAAATCAAGGAACCCAAGGTAACCCGCTACAACCCGGATGACGCGCCCATTCTTTCCGTCGCGGTTATCGCTTCCGGCATGCCGCTGCGCGAACTCACCACGCTGGCCGACCAGCGCATCAAGAAGCGCCTGGAGAATGTGCGTGGCGTCGGCCAGGCGACCCTGGTCGGCGGCGTCAAGCGTGAAATGCGGGTGCTTCTGCGACCGGCTGACATGGAAGCGCTGCAGGTCGGCGCCGATCAGGTGTTGGCCGCCTTGCGCAGCGAGAACCAGGAAGTGCCGGTGGGCAGCGTCTCGGGCGGCGGGCGCGAGCAGGTGGTGCAGATCCTCGGTCGCGCCGGAACCACGGAAGATTTCCGCCGCCTGATCGTGGCGCGGCGCGGCGGCCGGCCGGTCACGCTCGGCGATGTGGCCGACGTGGCCGATGCGCAGGCCGAGGAACTCAGCGTTGCATTGATCAACGGCAAGCGCGGCCTGTCGGTCGATATCGTCAAGTCGCAGGGCGCCAACACCATCGAGGTTGCCGACGGTGTGCGCGACATGGTGGCGAAGTTGAGCCGCGAACTGCCGCCCGAGGTCAAGCTCGAAATCGTCCGCGACGCTTCGTTCAGCATCCGCAATTCGGTCAAGGACGTGCGCATCACGCTGATCGAAGGCGCCGCGCTGACCATCCTGATCGTGTTCTTCTTCCTTGCTTCCTGGCGCAGTACGGTGATCACCGGCCTGACCTTGCCGATTTCACTCATTGGCTCGCTGCTGTTCATCTACGCCTTCGGCTTCAGCATCAACGTACTGACGCTGATGGCCCTGTCCATTTCTGTCGGCCTGCTGATCGACGACGCCATCGTGGTGCGCGAGAACATCGTGCGCCATGTCGCGATGGGCACGCCGCCGCGCCAGGCGGCGCTCGAAGGCACGCAGGAAATCGGTCTGGCCGTGATGGCGACCACCCTCTCCATTGTTGCGGTGTTCCTGCCGGTCGGATTCATGGGCGGCATCATCGGCCGCTTCTTCCACCAGTTCGGCGTCACCGTGGTGGCGGCCGTGCTGATTTCGATGTTCGTCAGCTTCACGCTCGATCCGATGCTCTCCAGCATCTGGCACGACCCGGAAGCCGAGGGCCATCACAGCCGCGGGCCGCTGGGGCGCCTGCTGCACTGGTTTTCGCTATTTACCCAGCGTCTCGAAAAACGCTATGAGCTGCTGCTGGCGTGGGCCCTGGACCACCGCAAGAGCGTGCTCGGCATCGCCGTCGCATCGCTCGTCGGAGCGCTGGCGTTGCTGCCCTTCCTCGGTTCGGAATTTGTGCCGGAACCCGACCTCAACGAACTGCAGGTGCAGTTCGTCACGCCGATCGGATCGTCACTCGAACTGACCCAGGCCAAGGCCGAGCAGGCCGACGCAGCCTTGCGCGAGTTCGCCGAGGTGAAGTACACCTACGCGACCATCAACACCGGCTTTGCGCGCGGCAAGCATGCGGTGAATATGTTCGTCCAGCTGGTGCCGAAAAGGGATCGCAGGATTTCGCAGCAGGAACTGGCACAACCGATACGGAACCGGCTGGCGCAAATCGCCGGCGTCGAAATTACCCAGGTCGCCGCGTTCAAGGCGGTGTCCTCGGGCAAGAACCTCCAGGTCAGCCTGATGGGTCCGGACCGGGCCGTGCTCGACCGCATCGCAGAGCAAGTCATGGCGAAGGTGGGCGCCCTGCCGGGCGTGGTCGATCTCGAATCGAGTACCAAGGCGGCGCGTCCGCAGTTGTCGATCCGCTTCAATCGCGAGTTGGCGAGCGACCTCGGCATCGGCGTCGGCCAAGCCGCGCAGACGCTGCGTCCGCTGTTGGCCGGGCAAGCGATCGGCAACTGGCGCGGCCCCGACGATCAGTTCTACGATCTCACCGTCAAGCTGCCGCCGACGTCACGTGAATCCGCCGCCGACCTCGCCGCACTGCCAATCTCCAGCGCCCGCCCCGACGCGCAGGGCAATCCGCGCATGATCCGGCTCGCCGACGTCGCTACCGTGAAGTCGGCGCTGGGCGCCAGCCAGATCAACCGCAAGGACCAGACCCGCGAGGTGCTGG
>JBIJDI010000241.1:0-4585 GCA_044344235.1 Sulfuritalea sp.
GCAAGCCATAGGTTTGGCGGAACTCGCGGGCCTCCTGCATGCGGAATCGGGCATGCCGACTCTGGGGTCTGACCCCGGTTTCCCGAAGGAAGCCTCATGAACCCGTCCGACCCGAAGAATGCTCGCGCACAGCAGTTGCTGGCGGCGGCCGACGCGCAAGTGGCCAGAGACTTCCCGCCCGCACCCGACGCGCGCCTCGCCGAAGAACGGCTGCATGAAATGCAGGTGCGCCAGGTCGAACTGGAAATGCAGAACGAAGAATTGCGCCAGTCCCGGGATGAGTTCGAGGCATTGCGCGACCACTATGCGGATTTGTACGAGTTCGCCCCGGTCGGCTATCTGACGCTCGACGCCCACGGCCTGATCACCAGAAGCAACCTTGTCGGCGCAACACTGATCGGGGTTGAGCGCAAGCAATTGCTGCAGCGCCGCCTCACGGCTTTCGTCAGCACCGAGGACCAGAATCGCTGGATGACGCACTTCCTGCAAGCCAGGGGAGGCAAGGAGCGAAGCACCATCGAACTGATGGTGAAGCGCGGCGACGGCACCCGCTTCGAGGCGCGGCTGGACTGCATACCGGTGAGCGATCCCCTGAAAGTCGGCGATGGCGGAACGGCGATTCGCGCGACCCTGACCGACATCAGCGAGCGGGCGTCATCGAAACAAAGCGACGACAACTTTCGCGCCATCTTCGAACGCTCGCCGATCGGGATCGGCATCGCCGGGTCGAACCAGCGCTACCGGAAGGTCAATCCGGCCCTGTGCCGCATGCTCGGCTACAGCGAGGAAGAGCTGCTCACCATGAGCTTCGTCGACATCACCCATCCGGATGACGTCAAGCTGAACCTGTGGAATATCGGCGGGCTGGCCGCGCAAGAAGCCGACCATTTCTCGATGGAAAAGCGCTACGTCCGCAAGGACGGCGAGATCGTCTGGGTTTCGCTGAATGTGGTGGCCGTGAGGGCGACCAGCGGAACCGAAGAGCATACCGTGGGACTGGCGGAAGACATCACCGAGCGCAAGCAGGCCGAAGCGCAGCGCCTCGCTTTCGCGCGCCAGCAGCGCGACACCCTGGTGCGCGAAGTGCATCACCGCATCAAGAACAACCTGCAAAGCGTCGCCGGACTGCTGCAGCGCGAGCTGGGTCAGTTTACGGAACTCAACCCGCGACTCGAAGCGGCGATCAGCCAAGTCAATGCGATTGCCGTGGTGCATGGGCTGCAGAGCATCCATGCCGACGAGGCGATCCGCCTGTGCGACAACGTCAGCAGTATCTGCAAGACGGTGTCCGAACTGTCGCAACGCCCGGTGCTGTTTCACATCGAGCACGAACAGACCGCCTTCCGGCCGGCGCGCATCGAGAACAGTGAAGCGGTTTCCATCGCGCTGGTGATCAACGAGCTGATCCTCAATGCCGTCAAGCATTCGCCGCAAGACAGTCCCGCGCCAACCGTGTCGCTGAGCGCCAACGGCAGCAGCGCCCAACTGCTCATCCGCAACGCGGTGTCGCAGGCGCACGAATTCGACATCGACACCGGAGCCGGCCTCGGCACCGGCTTGCGCCTGGTGCGCTCGCTGCTGCCGCCAGAAGGGGCGCACCTGGACTACGAACGGGACGGAGCGGGCTTCATGCTGACGCGCCTGAAACTGACGACTCCCGTCGTCACGAAGCAGGATCATTGACCGTGAATGTCCACGCAACCCTGAAGGCCTTCTTTCGGCCGTCAATCAAGACCCGGGTGACGCTGTTCACGCTGGCCATTTTTCTGATCGGCATCTGGGCACTGTCGCTATTCGCCAGCCGGGAGTTGCGCGCCGATATGGAACGCATCCTGGGAAACCAGCAGTTCTCGACGGTTTCCTTGCTGGCGGACGAGCTTGATCGAAATCTGGGCGAGCGTCTGAAAATCCTGGAGACGGCCGCCGCAAGCCTCGATCCGACCATTCTGGGCAAGGGCAAAGCCATTCAGGCGCAGTTGGAACAGCGTCCAATCCTTTCGCAAATGTTCAATGGCGGTGCAATAGTCGTGCGAGCGGACGGCACGGCGATTGCCGAGGCTCCGCAATCGGCGGGACGCATCGGCGTCAATTACATGGACGTCGACACCATAGCCGCCGCACTCAAGGAGGGGAAATCGACCATCGGCCGGCCGGTCATGGGCAAGAAGCTGATGGCGCCCGTGTTCGGCATGACGGCGCCGATTCGTGATGCCCGCGGCCGGGTGATCGGTGCGCTGAGCGGCGTGATCAATCTGGGCTTGCCCAATTTTCTCGACAAGATTGTGCAAAGCTCGTACGGCAAGACCGGCGGCTATGTGCTGCTCATCCCCAAGGACCGGCTGATAGTTACGGCCACCGACCGGTCCCGCATCATGCAGCCGCTTCCCGTCGTCGGTGTCAACCCACCGCTCGACCTTTTTCTTGCGGGCTACGATGGCTATGCGGTCTATACCAACCCGCTGGGCTTGGAAGTGCTGGGCTCCGCACAGCAGATGCCGATGTCGGGCTGGCTGCTGGGAGTCACGCTGCCCACCGCCGAGGCCTTTGCTCCGGTCAAAACCCTGCAGCAGCGCGTACTGCTGGCGACGATTTTCCTGACCCTGCTGGCGGGCGGCCTGACCTGGTTGATGCTGCGCCGCGAACTGACCCCGATGATTGCCGTTGCGGGCAAGCTGGCGACCATGGCCGACACGAACCAGCCGCTGTTGCCCCTGCCCAGTAGCGGACAGGACGAGGTCGCGCACCTGATCGGCGGCTTCAATCGCCTGCTGGAAACCCTGGTGCAACGGGAAGCCACGCTGCGCGAAAGCGAGGCGCGCTACCGCAGCTTCTTCGAGTTCTCGCGGGATGCCATTTTCGTTCACCGCGACAACAAAATCATCTTCGCCAATGATCGCGCCGCAGAGCTGTTCCACGCCGACTCCGCCGCGGCGCTGCTCGGCCGGGACTGGCACGAACTGATTGCGCCGGAAGACTGGGCCGTTACCGAGAAACGCGCGGCCGCCCTGAGCCGGGGCGAGGTCTTCCATGTGCCGCCGCGCGAACACCGCCGTGTGCTGCGCGACGGACAGGTCGCGACGATAGAGGCGACTGGAGCGCGCATCATTTTCGACGGCCAGCCGGCGGTGCTTTCGGTTTACCGCGACATTTCCGCGCGCAAGCGGGTCGAAGAGCAGCGCCTGGCCGACGCCCGCCAGCAACGCGACACGCTGGTGCGCGAAGTGCATCACCGCATCAAGAACAACCTGCAAAGCGTCGCCGGACTGCTGCAGCGCGAGCTGGGCCGCTTCACCGAACTCGACCCGCGACTGGAAACGGCGATCAGCCAGGTGCACGCCATCGCCATGGTGCATGGCCTGCAGAGCCGCCACCCCGACGAGGCGATCCGCTTTTGCGACAGCGTCAGCGGCATCTGCAAGGCCGTTTCGGATCTGTCGCAGCGGCCGGTGCTGTTCAACATCGAACACGAGCAGACCGTCTTCCGTCCGGTGCGCATCGAAAACAGCGAAGCGGTTTCCATCGCGCTGGTGATCAACGAGCTGATCCTCAATGCCGTCAAGCATTCGCCGCAAGACAGTCCGGCGCCAACCGTGTCGCTGAGCGCCAACGGCAGCAGCGCGCAACTGCTCATCCGCAACGCGGTGTCGCGGGCGCCCGAATTCGACATCGACACCGGGGCCTGCCTCGGCACCGGCTTGCGTCTGGTACGCTCGCTGCTGCCTGACCAGGGTGCGCACCTGGCCTATGAACTGGATACGGAGAATTTCATGCTGACACGTCTTACCCTGACGGCGCCGGTCGTAAACACCAGGCTTCAAAAGGAGCCGGGCTGACCATGGCAAAGATTCTGGTGGCCGATGACGAGCGCGTGGTGTTGTTCACGCTGGCCGAGGGCCTGCGCGAAGCCGGTTTCGAAGTCATCGAGGCGCGCGACGGCCTGCAGGCGCTGGCGCTGTGTCAGAGCGACGCGCCCGATCTGGCGCTGCTCGACATCCGCATGCCCGGACTCGACGGCCTCGAACTGGCACGCCGCCTGCGCGACGAGACGGCCGTGCCCTTCCTGTTTTTTTCCGCCTACGGCGACGAGGCCTTCGTCAAACGTGCGGTGGAGATCGGCGCGCTGGGCTACCTGATCAAGCCGCTGCTAGTCTCGTCCATCGTACCCACGATACGCACCGCGCTGGCCCGCTCGAAGGACATCAGCGGCCTGCAAGGGGCGCTGGAGAGCAATCGCACCATCGCCACCGCCGTCGGCATCCTGATGCGCGCCGAAGGGCTGGACCAGCCGGCTGCCTTCGAGCGCCTGCGCCAGCAAGCCCGCACCGAGCGCCGCAAGCTGGAAGACCTGGCGCGGGAACGGGTCGAGGGCGACAAATCGGAGAAGCCCGGCGAGGCATTGCGGATTTCCCTGGCGGCAAAACCAGGGGGAGGAAAAAAAGCTCGCCCACCTGATCCCTGATATAGTAACAGCCATTATTATGCCTATTATTCTGTTATATCTACAATAAGGGACAGTATGATTGACTTTGCATTTGCCACCCGCGAAGAGATTCTCCAGCACCTCGGGGCCCGGTTGCGCGCCCAA
>JBIJDI010000242.1:0-4584 GCA_044344235.1 Sulfuritalea sp.
GATCTTCCAGTCGCCTTCGCGGATGTGCTTTGTTTCCGGCAGGAAGTCGGGCATTTCTCCGGCGTCGATGCGCGCCTGGCGTGCGACGCGGGCCTTGAGCAGTTCCTGGCGGCGCGGTTCGAAGGCGCGGTGCAGTTTGGCGACCAGCGCCATCGCTTCGGGCGTAAGAATCTTCGCGTAGTCAGCGGTGATGGGGGCGTTGATCTGAATACCGGCGGGCAGGCTCATGAGGGACTCCTTGGTGTGGGTTGCGGCAATGCGTGAATTGTATTCTTGCGTGTTTGGATGGAGAAGCTATGATTCGATCAATTGATTATTGACGAATAGTATCGAATGGATCAGTTCAAGCAGATTTCTGCCTTTGTTGGTGTCGCAAGTCGGGGCAGCATGTCCGCGACCGCCCGCGCCGACGGGGTGACCCCGGCGATCATCGGCCGGCGTCTGGATGCGCTGGAAGAACGCCTTGGCGTCAAGCTGCTGTTGCGCACCACCCGGCGGATTTCGCTGACCTTCGAGGGGGCGGCTTTTCTTGAGGACTGTCAGCGGATTCTGCGCGAACTGGCGGATGCGGAAGGCGCGGTGAGTCTCGGCGGAATCCGACCCGGCGGGCATTTGAAGGTTTCAGCGCCGGCGGGCTTTGGGCGACGCCATGTGGCGCCACTGCTGACCCGGTTCATCGAAGGCAATCCCGAAGTTACCGTGCGACTCGATCTGTCCGACCGGCTCGTCGATCTGGTCGATGAAAACGTGGATTGCGCAATTCGTATCGGCGATCTCGCAGATTCGAGCCTGATCAGCATCCGGCTGGGAGAGATGCAACGGGTTGTTGTCGCCAGTCCGGACTACATCGCGAAATTCGGCGTGCCACCAGCGCCGACTTTTCTAGGCGAGCACAACTGCCTGTCGCTGCGCCAGCAACGCGGCTGGGCGCTGCGCGTGGAGGGCGAAGTGCGGGTGGTCAAGGTCAGCGGCAGCTTCGAATGCAACGATGGTGCGGTGCTGCACGACTGGGCGCTCGCCGGCAAGGGGCTGGCCTGGCGCTCACTATGGGAAGTAGGGGCCGATATAGCGGCAGGGCGACTGGTGACGGTACTGGACGAATTCGTGGCGCCACCGGTAGGCATTCACGCCGTGGTGCCACAGCGGCGGCACCTGCCGTTGCGGGTCAGGCTGTTCATCGATTTGCTGAAAGCGACGTGGCGAGATCCGGCCTATTGGGCGTCGTCGGAAGGCACCTGAAGCTGGGCGGTTGGCGATGTCAAGGCAAGGCCTGTTGCAGGAATCCGCCGAGTTGCCGGACCCACTCGTCCTTGCTGAAGACGAAGCCTTCATTGTGGCCACCCTCAAGCTCGATGAATTGCTTGGGCGGGCTGGCTTTTTCGAACAATCGTCGGCCGTGGGCGAAGGGAATGATGTCGTCATTGCGGCTGTGGATCACCAGTACCGGGCAGGAAATCCGAGGCAGCTTTTCCAGGGTTTCGTAACGAATATGGGCGAGCAGTCGTATCGGCAGCACGGGGTACAGATCGGCTCCCACGTCGGGCACGGAGGTGAAGGTCGAGGCCAGCACCAAGGCGCCCGGGCGATGGTTTGCCGCGAGTTGGGCGGCGACGCCGCCACCCAGCGATTCGCCAAAAAGGATGATGCGGTCCGCCGGGAATCGCAGTACATCCCTGGCGTGGCGCCACATGGCTTCCGCGTCCAGATAGGTGCCTTGCTCCGTCGGACTTCCGCTGCTGAGACCGTAGCCGCGATAGTCAATGATGAGAGTGGCCAGTCCCAACTCATGGAGCATGCGCAGATAGTCCAGCCGGTGAGCAATGTTGCCGGCATTGCCATGGAAGAAAATGACCAGGCCGCGCACTTCTGGCTTGGCGGGTACAAACCATCCATCCAGGGTCTCGCCATCGGTCGTGGCAAGTTTCAGCGGCGTGAAAGACAAGCCGATCGTGGCCGGACTGGCGCGGTAGTTGCGATCCATTTCCGGCTGGAAAACCAGTGAGGACTGCTTGAAATAGATCAAGGCCATGAGGCCCAGATACACCAGCAGGACAATCTGGAGTGCCGACCAGAGCATGGACAAGCCTTTCCGGGAGCGTCTTGCGGTCATGAACAGGAGGCGGGTTCGAGCGCGGAACGCATCACTCTACTTTAGCCCGGATCGCCGGGATGTCGTCCCCTCCCACTATTGTTGCAGACATATCCCACCGGGGGATACCGTCCTCGTCCCAAGGGAACTCGGACATAAAAAGGCCGCACCGGTTTCCCGATGCGGCCCAGTCATGAGGCTGAGTTCCGGCAGCTTAGTGGAACTGCTCTTCCTCGGTCGAGCCGTGCAGCGCGGTGACGGACGAGGCACCTCCCTGAATCACGGTGGTGACGTCGTCGAAGTAGCCGACACCGACTTCCTGCTGGTGGGACACGAAGCTGTAACCCTTGTCGCGGGCGGCGAACTCGGGTTCCTGCACCATCTCCACGTAGTGCTTCATGCCTTCGCCTCGGGCGTAGGCGTGGGCGAACTGGAACGTCTGGAACCAGTTGATGTGGATGCCGGCCAGCGTGATGAACTGGTACTTGTAGCCCATCGCGGAGAGTTCTTCCTGGAAACTGGCGATGGTCTTGTCGTCGAGATTCTTCTTCCAGTTGAACGACGGCGAGCAGTTGTAGGCCAGCAGCTTGCCGGGAGACTTGGCCTGCACTGCTTGCGCAAACTCGCGGGCGAAGCCGACGTCCGGCTTGCCGGTCTCGCACCAGACCAGGTCGGCGTAGGGTGCGTAGGCGACGCCGCGGCTGATCGACTGCTCGAGGCCGTTCTTGACACGGTAGAAACCTTCCGGGGTGCGCTCGCCGGTACAGAACGGCTTGTCGTTGGCATCGTGATCGGAGGTCAGCAGGTTGGCGGCCTCAGCGTCGGTGCGGGCCAGAATGAGGGTGGGAACACCCATCGTGTCGGCGGCAAAACGGGCAGAGATAAGCTTTTCAACAGCTTCCTGAGTCGACACGAGAACCTTGCCGCCCATGTGACCGCACTTCTTGACGGCGGCCAACTGGTCTTCGAAATGCACCGCTGCGGCACCCGAACCGATCATGTTTTTCATCAGTTCGAAAGCGTTGAGGACGCCGCCAAAGCCCGCTTCCGCATCGGCCACGATAGGCAGGAAATAGTCGATAAATTCCTTGTCGCCGGGATTGATGCCGCGCGACCACTGGATTTCGTCGGCGCGCTTGAAGGTGTTGTTGATGCGACGAACCATGGTCGGCACCGAGTCATAGGCGTACAGCGACTGATCGGGGTACATGGTCTCGGAGGTGTTGCCGTCGGCGGCGACCTGCCAGCCGGAGAGGTAGACGGCTTCAAGCCCCGCCTTCGCCTGCTGCATGGCCTGGCCGGCGGTGATGGCGCCGAAGGCATTCACGTAGCCTTTCTTTGCGGTGCCATTGACCAGAGCCCAGAGTTTTTCCGCGCCGCGGCGGGCCAGCGTATGCTCGATCGGGAAGGTACCGCGCAGGCGAATGACATCCTCAGCGCTGTATCCACGCTTAATGCCCTTCCAGCGGGGGTTTTCTGCCCAGTCCTTGGCCAGGGCGGCGGCTTGTGCTTTGCGATCAGTCATGTTCAATCCTCTGAGGGTCGTTGTCGAAGGGGATGCTCCAAAGGGGGGAGCACTGGCGACAGTATAAAGAGGATTTTGCGTTGCAGCAATAGTCTTATATAAGACTTATAGATTTTTTTTATTGTTGTTTAACAATATATTAAACAATAAATTTCGCAATACGAGAAGCGCTTCGCGATAATGAAAGCGCGGCCGCTTTGCTGATATATGTCTTATATAAGACGCGGGTTAGTGTAAGGCCAGGGTGCTTACAATTACTCCATCCTCATCGGCATAAAGCCATTCATCTGGAGTGAAGGTCACCCCGCCGAAGGTAACCGGAATATCCGCCTCGCCGACATTCTTCTTTACGGTTTTCATGGGATGGGTGTCAATTGCAAAGACGCCGATATCCATCTCGCCGATGGCCCGGGAATCGCGGATGCAGCCGTAGACGACCACGCCGGCCCAGCCGTTCTTGACCCCCAGGGCCGCGAGTTGATCACCGACCAATGCCCGACGCAGGCTACCGCCGCCATCGATCACCAGTACGCGGTCTTCGCCGGGGGATTCAAGCGCTTTTCTGACCAGTGAATTGTCTTCAAAAAGCTTGAGGGTCGCAATGCGGCCAAAAAAGGCGGCGCGTCCTCCAAAACTGCTGAACATGGGTTCAACGACGCGCACCTTGTCTTCATGGGCGTCGCACAAATCGGTGGTCAGCAAATTCATAGTGCAATAGTTCTGGTTGAAATGAGATCTCTGGCGCAGAAACCCCTGCGGGCTTCCCCGGGCTAGATCGCTGTGGTGATGGGGGGCGTGCTTGCTGATTCTTCGAATTTGAGGGTGATCTTTTCGTGGTCGTCGACGTCAATGGTAACGCGACCCCCGTGCACCAACTTGCCGAACAGCAATTCGTCCGCGAGCGCCGAGCGGATCGTGTCCTGAATCAGGCGCGCCATAGGACGTGCGCCCATCAGCGGGTCAAAGCCCT
>JBIJDI010000243.1:0-4583 GCA_044344235.1 Sulfuritalea sp.
AAGGACGTCATGGCCACCGTGATGCAGGTGGCGAAGAAGATCAAGAAGACCGCCGTGGTCTCCGGCGTCTGTGACGGCTTCATCGGCAACCGCATGATCGAACACTATGGCCGCGTGGCCGGCTTCCTGCTGGAAGAAGGCGCCACACCGTGGCAGGTCGACAAGGCCATGGAGAAATGGGGCATGGCCATGGGCCCGTTCCGCATGGGTGATCTGGCCGGCAACGACATCGGCTGGGCGATCCGCAAGCGCCGCTACGTCGAAAAGCCTTCGATCCGCTACGCCAAGTTCGCCGACCGCCTCTGCGAACTGGGCCGCTACGGCCAGAAGACCGGCAAGGGCTGGTACCTCTACCAGCCGGGCAACCGCAAGGCGATGCCCGATCCGGAAGTCGAGAAGATGCTGGAGGAGTATCGCAAGGAACTGGGCATCACGCCGCGCAAGATCACTGATGAAGAGATCGTCGCGCGCTGCATCTACGCGCTGGTCAACGAGGGTGCGCGCATCCTCGAGGATGGCATCGCTTCGCGCGCCTCCGACATCGACATGATCTACCTGACCGGCTACGGCTTCCCGTTGCACCGCGGCGGCCCGATGCTGTATGCCGACGAGGTGGGCCTCTACAACGTTGCGCGGAGCATGCAGGAGTTTGCCGCGAGTTCTGGCGACAGCTTCTGGGAACCGGCGCCGCTGATTGCCAAACGCGTCGCCGAAGGCAAAGCCCTGACCGCCGCCTGAACCTGCCGAACCGAATTCTGGAGAATCACATGACTGATGCCGTTATCGTATCCACCGCCCGCACCGGACTCGCCAAGTCCTGGAAGGGCGCTTTCAACATGACCCATGGCGCCACGCTCGGCGCGCATTCCGTGAAGCATGCGGTGGCCCGCGCCGGACTCGATCCGGCCGAGGTCGAGGACGTGCTGATGGGCTGCGCGACCCCCGAGGGCGCGACCGGCGCCAACATCGCGCGCCAGATCGCACTGGCCGCCGGCCTGCCGGTCACGGTGCCGGGTGCCACGGTCAACCGCTTCTGCTCCTCGGGCCTGCAGACCATCGCCATGGCCGCCCAGCGCATCATCGCCGGCGAGGGCGATATCTACGTTGCCGGCGGCGTCGAGAACATCTCCTGCACGCAAGGGGAAATGAACCGCCACATGATCGCCGACCCCGCGCTCGTGGCGAGCAAGCCGGAAATCTACTGGAACATGTTGCAGACCGCCGAACAGGTGGCCAAGCGCTACAAGATCGGCAAGGATCGCCAGGACGAATACGGCGTGAACAGTCAACTGCGTGCCGCCGCCGCTGCCGCCGCCGGCAAGTTCAACGACGAGATCGTGCCGATGACGGTCACCATGGGTGTCGCCGACAAGGCCACCGGCGCGCTGCTGACGAAGCAGGTCACCATCAGCGCCGACGAGGGCATCCGCCCCGACACGACGCTGGAAGGTGTCTCCAAGATTCGCTCGGCGGTCCCGGGCGGTGTCATCACCGCCGGCAACGCCAGCCAGTATTCCGATGGTTCGTCGGCCGCCGTGGTGATGAATGCGAAGCTCGCCGAACAGCGCGGACTCAAGCCGCTGGGCATCTTCCGCGGCTTCGCCGTGGCCGGCTGCGAGCCCGACGAGATGGGCATCGGCCCGGTCTTCGCCGTGCCCAAGCTCCTGAAGCGCGCCGGCCTGACGGTGGCGGACATCGACCTGTGGGAACTCAACGAAGCCTTCGCCGTGCAGGTGCTCTACAGCGCCGACACGCTGGGCATCCCGCTGGACAGGCTCAACGTCAACGGCGGCGCGATCGCCGTCGGCCATCCCTACGGCGTTTCCGGCGCGCGACTGGTCGGCCATGCGCTGATCGAAGGCAAGCGGCGCGGCGCGAAGCTCGTCGTCGTCACCATGTGCATCGGCGGTGGACAAGGCGCCGCCGGCCTATTCGAGGTGTGCTGATATGAGCGTAAAAAAACTGCTTGACCTGACCGGCAAGGTTGCCATCATCACCGGCGGCTCGCGCGGCCTCGGCCTGCAGATGGCCGAAGCCCTCGGCGAGATGGGCGCGAAGCTGGCCATCACTGCGCGCAAGGCCGACGAACTGGCCGAAGCGAAAGCGCATCTGGAAAAGCTGGGCGTCGAGGTGCTTACCGTCGTCAACGACCTGTCGAAGTTCGACCAGATTCCCGGCCTCGTCGGCAAGGTGCTCGAGCACTACGGCAGGATCGACATCCTGCTCAATAACGCCGGGGCCACCTGGGGCGCGCCGGCCGAAGACTATCCCGCCGATGCGTGGATGAAGGTGATCAACCTCAACGTCAATGGCATGTTCTTCCTGACCCAGGAAGTCGGCAAGCGCGCCTTCATCCCGCAGAAGTCAGGCAAGGTCATCGTCACCGCCTCCATCGCCGGCCTGCGCGGCAATCCGCCTGAGATGGGAACCATTGCCTACAACACCAGCAAGGGCGCTGACGTAAATTTCGTGCGTGCGCTGGCATCGGAATGGGGCAGGCACAACATCAACGTCAATGCCATCTGCCCGGGATTCTTCCCCTCCAAGATGGCCAGCGGCCTGCTCGACATGCTCGGCGACAAGATCATCGAAGGCACGCCGCTGCGCCGCATCGGCGGCGAAGAGGACCTCAAGGGCCTGGTGGTGCTGCTCGCGTCGGAGGCCGGCCGCCACATTACAGGCCAGGCCATCGCCGTAGATGGCGGCAGCCTCTGCTTCTGATCGACCACCAGATGACGGGAACGGCCGATTTCTTCGGCCTCAAGGTGCCTTTCCTCAAGCATCTCGGCGTCAAGGCCGAGATGGCCGAGGGCGGGCGCTCGCGCATCTCGCTCGAACTGCGTCCGGAAATGCTCAACAGCTTCGAGGTCTCGCATGGCGGCGTGATCATGACCATGCTCGACGTCGCCATGGCGGTGGCCGCGCGCACCGCGCACGAGCATGTCGGCGGCGTCATGACGATCGACATGTCCGTCAGCTTCATCCGTTCCGCCAAGGGCCGCATCGTCGCCGAAGGCCACCTGCTGCGTGGCGGAAATTCGCTGCACTTCTGCGAGGGCGAGGCCTTCGATGAGTCCGGCGAACTGGTCGCCAAATCGCTCGGCACCTTCAAACTCCGCCGCGAAACCCGCAGCAAAACCGAAACAGAAAGCTGATCGCCGTATCACCAGCGCCGACTTTTCAAAATCACCCGATAACAACAACCGACAACAACGGAACCTCCCCATCATGGAAAAGAACCAGAGAATCGTCCTCGCCAACCGCCCGACCGCATGGGTGGAAGAAAGCAATTTCCGCCTTGAGCAAGCCGACATTCCCGAGCCCGGCCCGAACCAGGTGCTGGTCCGCAATCGCTGGCTGTCGCTCGATCCCTACATGCGCGGCCGCATGTCGGAGGCCAAGTCCTACGCCAAGTCGGTCGAGATCGGCGAAGTCATGGTCGGCGGTACCGCCGGCGAAGTCGTCAAGTCGAATCATCCGAAGTTCGCCGTCGGCGACACCGTGGTCGGCGCAATGGGCTGGCAAACCTGGGCCGTCGCCGATGGCGCCGGCCTGCAGAAGGTCGACGCCAGCGCGGTGCCGCTGTCAGCCTACCTCGGTGTTCTCGGCATGCCCGGCGTCACCGCCTGGGTAGGACTGATGGACATCTGCGCGCCGAAGGCCGGCGAAACCGTGGTGGTCACCGCCGCCTCGGGCGCGGTGGGCAGCGTCGTCGGACAACTGGCGAAGATCCACGGCGCGCGCGCCGTCGGTATTGCCGGTGGTGCGGAGAAATGCCGTTATGTGGTGGAAGAACTCGGCTTCGATGCCTGCATCGACTACAAGGCCGGCAATCTGCGCGGCGACCTCAAGGACGCCACGCCCAAGGGCATCGACTGCGTGTTCGAGAACGTCGGCGGCGAGATTTTCGACACCCTGCTCGGGCGCATGAATGCCTTCTCGCGTATCGCCGTCTGCGGCCTGATCTCGCAGTACAACAGCGAGCCCTACCCGATCAAGAATCTCGGCGCGGTGCTGATCAACCGCATCAGGATGCAGGGCTTCATCGTCTCCGACGACCTCACGCGCTGGCCTCCGGCGCTGAAGGAACTCGCCGGCCACGTCGCCTCTGGCCGCATCAAGTACCGCGAGAGCGTGGCCGAGGGACTGGCCGCCGCGCCGGCCGCCTTCATCAGCCTGCTCAAGGGTGGCAACTTCGGCAAGCAACTGGTAAAACTGGTCTAGAGATGAGCAACGCACATACCGGCACCCGCCCGGTCACGGAAAAGGACGCCCTCGACACCGTCAGCCTCGCGGCATGGATGCAGACGCACGTCGAAGGTTTCTCCGGCAGCTTGCAGGCCGAGAAGTTCAAGGGCGGCCAGTCCAATCCCACCTTCATGCTCACGGCCGGTGGACGCAAGTACGTGCTGCGCCGCAAGCCGCCCGGCAAGCTGCTGCCCAGCGCGCACGCCGTCGATCGCGAGTACAAAGTGATTTCCGCGCTGGCCGGCACCGACGTGCCGGTGGCGAAGACCTACGCGCTGTGCGAAGACGACTCCGTGATTGGCACCATGTTTTACATCATGGATTGCGTCGACGGC
>JBIJDI010000244.1:0-4561 GCA_044344235.1 Sulfuritalea sp.
CTGATTTCGCTGACCGCCTTCCTCGCCGGTTTCGTCGCCGCCTATGTGCATGTGTTCCACTTCGCCGCCTCGCTGTTCGAGCCGGTGCTGAAGGGCTGGGCGGTGCTCTATCCGCGCTTCCAGCTGACGCCGCACATCGATGGCGTGCAAGTGGCAACGCTGTTCTTCTTCACCGTCGTGCCCTACGCGGCGGCGGTGCTGGTGCCGATCTGGAAAGCGGCGATCACCGACCCGGATTCGGTGATGCGGTCATGATCGAGCTGAGTTCCATCCGCAAGGCCTTCAACCAGGGGCGCGACAACGAGTACTGGGCGCTCGACGGCATCGACCTGAACATCGAGGCCAACAAGGTCACGGCGCTACGCGGCCCCAGCGGTTCTGGCAAGACCACGCTGCTGACCATCATCGGCTGCCTGGCGCGGCCGACCGAGGGCCGCGTGCGCCTGGAAGGCGAGGACATCTCGGGCCTGCCCGAGCGCTTCCTGACCGAGATCCGCCGCAAGCGTTTCGGCTTCATCTTCCAGCAGTTCAACCTGATCAAAGGGCTCTCGGCGCTGGACAACATCATCCTGCCGGCCTATCCGACCGGGCGGCCGCGCCGTGAGCTGCTGGAGCGTGCCGAGGAGTTGCTGGCCGGCCTCAAGCTCGGCCACCGCCGCCACGCCAAGGTGGAGTGGCTTTCCGGCGGCGAACAGCAGCGCGTCGCGATCTGTCGCGCGCTGATCAACGATCCCGAACTGGTGATCGCCGACGAGCCGACTGCCAACCTCGACACCCACCTTGCCGGCGAATTCATGGGCATCTTGGAAAGTCTCGCCGATCAAGGCCGCACCATTCTGCTCACCAGCCACGATCCGCTGGTGGTCGAATCCGACGTCGTGCAGCGCGTGATCGACATGCGCGACGGCAAACTGATCGACGAGCACTAGCCATGCTGTTCCAGCCCGCCATCATCGCCCTGCTGCTGGCCTCCGCCTTGTGCGTGCTGGCGCTGGTGGCGAGTGCGCCGTTCGCGCTGGAAGTAATCCGGCGCTGGGATAATCGCAGCGGCAGCGAGCGGCAACTGCAACTGGAGCGCCGCACCTACCTGTTCTCGACGCTGCTGACTTTCGTCCTCGCCCTGCAGCTCGCCGCCGTGCTGCTCTTCGTCTTCAATGCCGAGAAGATGTCGGGCATGTTCGTCGGCGCCATGTGCGCGGTGGGCACGCTCAACGTCAATGCCTTCGGCTTTCCCGCGCTGAATGCCAAGATCGCCGTGTTCTTCCTCGCCGCGATGTGGCTGGCGATCAACCACGTCGACAGTTGCGCCCGCGACTATCCGCTGGTGCGCATCAAGTACGCGCTGCTGCTTCTGCTGGCGCCGCTGCTGATGGCGAGCGGCTGGATCGAACTGCAATATTTCCTCGGTCTCAAGGCCGACGTCATCACCTCCTGCTGCGGCAGCCTGTTTTCCGAGGGCAGCCCGACGCTGGCGGCCGAGGCCTCGGCCCTGTCGCCGGTGCCGGCGATGTGGCTGTTTTACGGCAGCCTCGGCGCCGTCATCGGCCTGGCGGCATGGCACGGTTACGGCGGCGGGCGGAGCGGCTGGAGCGCCTACGCCCTGGCGGCGGCCAGTGCCATCGGCTTCGCCGCCACCATCGCCGGCATCTTGTCCTTCATCTCGCTCTACATCTACGAGCATCCGAATCACCATTGCCCGTTTTGCATCCTCAAGCCCGAATACGGCTATCAGGGCTACTGGCTCTATGTGCCGCTGTTCGGCGCCACGGCGGCGGGGCTGGCGGTCGGCGCGGTGCGGCCCTTTGCGCGCATCGAGAGCCTGCGCGAAATCGTGCCGGGCTTCTCGCGCAATCTTGCCGCCATCGCGGCCAACGGCTTCGCCTTGACGGCGGTGATCGCCACGGCAATGATCTGGCAATCCCGACTGATTCTTCTGGAGCACTGATGCGATTTTTCCTTGCAGCCATCGCCGCCCTTGTGCTGACCGCCTGCGGCGGCGACACGCCGCCGGCCAAGCTCAACATCGGCGACATCGCGCCGACTTTCCAGACTTTTCGCGCCGACGGCATGCCGGCACATTTCCCCGCAGCCTGGACCGGCAAACCGCTGGTGATCCGCTTCTGGGCCGACTGGTGCAAGTATTGCGAAGGCGAGATGAAGGATATCGAGAAGGTCTATCAGCGCCTCAAGCCGCGCGGGCTGGAAGTCATCGCGATCAATGCCGGGCAGGACAAGAAGACCGTCGTCGAATTCATGCGCAAACTCGGTGTCAGCTACCCGGCTTTGATGGACGAAAACTCCGCCATCGCCAAGCGCTACGGCGTGGTCGGCCTGCCCACCACTTACTTTGTGGACGCCAGGGGCATCGTGCGCGCCAAGCTGATCGGCGAATCCGACGAAGCGGGCTTCGAGCGCGCCGCCCTGGAAATACTCAAATGAACGCAGCCTGGGACCCCAAGGCGCCCTGCGACCTGTGCAGCCTGCCGGTCGGGATCAAGCCATTCACGCTGGCGACGCCGGAAGGAACGCTGGCCTTTTGTTGCGAAGGCTGCAAAGGGATTTACCAGATGTTGCATCAGATCAAAGAATCGCCCGGGCATAGTGCCGATAATTGACTGACAGCTATTCGAAGGAGATCAAAATGATGACCGAAGAAATGACGAAACAGATGGCGCACACGATGGGCCAGGGCGCGAGCATGATGAGCCACCCGGTGGTCAAGGGCGCGATGGTTGCCGCCACGGGCTATGCCGCGACGCGCTCGCTGGTCGGCCACAGCCTGTTCCGCAATCCCCTGCTGTTGCTGGCGGGCGGCGTGGCCGGCGGCATTGCGGTGGGCTTCCTGCTGCACAAGCACGAAAAGGAAATCATGCTGGCGGTGTCCAAGGCGATCGGCATGGGCAAGGACTTTGTCATGCAGCAGCGCGAGAACCTGGACGACCTGATGGCCGAGGCGAAGGAAACCGAAGCGCAGGCAGCCGCCGCACCGGCCGGCGCGGACGCCCAAGCCGCCGAGTAAGGCTTCATGAACGCCAACGATCTGGCGCGACGCATTGTCGTCCGCCATCGGGAGGCCGGATATCTGCGTCTGGAGCTTCCTGCGGAGATTTGTCATGTCGGCGCCGCCGAGGTGATCGATAGCGCCCTGCGGCAGGTGGCGGGGGTGTATCGCGTTACGCTGTATGCCTCACAGCGCCGGCTGGCGGTGAGCTTCGATGCCCATGTGTGCACCGCCGCCGATGTGGCGCGGGCGCTCAAGGGCTGCCTCGGCTCGCTGCCGACGGCATCCATCGTCACGCGGGAGCACGCGCGGAGGGAGCACAACGCCACGGCATTGAGCGCGCGGATGAGCCCGGCCCTGCATGACGCCGCGCGCCACGCCCGCCGCGCTTTCGCCAATTTGCGTGGACAGATAGAACGCCTGCGCCACCCGAAGGCGGCTCCCGGCAGCCTGCAGGCCAAGCTGCAACCGATGCTGGCCAATGCGCTGAGCGAGAAGGCCATCATCAATTTCCTCAACGATCTGGTGGCCTTCTACCTGGTCAAGGTGCATTGGGAACTCATCAGCCAGCGTTGGCTGAAAGACCCGGTCAAGCATGCCAACGCTTGGCTGACCGTGTTCTATCTGATGTTTCTGCTGGTGCGCTATCGCAAGTCGATTGCGGCCGAAGCTGCCAAACCAGTAATGGTTGAACAACCGTGAAAAACTTCCGCGTCGTCCATCGTCTCTCGCGCCGCATTCGCCTCGTCGCGCCGGCGCTGAGCAAGCAGCCCGAGCGTTGCTACATTCTCGAAATTCTGCTGAGGAAGCACGGCGCGGTGAAGGACGTGAAGAGCGTGCCGGGCATCGGTTCGGTGACGCTACATTACGATCCGGTGCGGCTTTCCGAAGAGCGGCTGCTGGCCGTGGTCGATGCCGTGATCGGCAATATCGCCGTATCGCCAGCGCCGACTCCTGAGCCCGCAACGCCCGTAGCGAAGGTGGTCGAAGGCCCCGCACAGGAATGCAATGCCGCGGTCGAAGGCATGACCTGCGCTTCCTGCGCGTTGCTGATCGAGATGAAGTTGCAGCGCGATCCGCGCGTGGATTCGGCAACGGTGAATTTCGCGGCGGGCACGGTCACGGTGAAGGGCCATCTGCCGCGTGAGGAACTCTTCGCTTCGGTCAAAAAACTCGGCTACGAGGCGCGGCCGATGGATACGCTGGCGCAGCGCCGCCTGCTGGTCGAGCGCGAAAAGGCACGGCTGGCCGATGCGAAGAAGCGCTTGCTGCATGCGGCGCTGCTGACGGCGCCGGTGATGGTCTCCGGCATGCTGATGCATCAATCGCCGGTACTGCGCGTGCTGGAACTCGGCTTGTCCACCGCGGTCGTGTTCGGCAGCGGCAGCGAGATATTCAAGAAGGCCTGGACGCTGGCAAAGCAGCGCGAAGCCAACATGGACACGCTGATCGCCATGGGCGCCGGCGCGGCTTATCTCTACAGTTTGCCGGGTGTCATGCGTCCGCATCACCACGTCTATTTCGAATCGGCGGCGGCCATCGTCGCCTTCGTCCTCGGCG
>JBIJDI010000300.1:0-3774 GCA_044344235.1 Sulfuritalea sp.
CCTTCGGCATGCACCAGCTGGCGCCGGCCATTCCTCGCTTCCAGGAACTTCATCCAGAGGTGGAGATGGACATCACCATCAGCGACCAGCCGCTGGGGCCCATGGAGGAAGGCGTCGACCTCGCGATCCGCATTGGTCCGCTCGACGAGTCGTCGATGGTGGCGCGGCGCATCTGCAATCTCGAACGGGTCATCTGCGCCTCGCCCGCCTACCTGCAGCGCCGCGGTACGCCGCGCACGCCGGACGATCTGCAGCAGCACAACTGCCTGTGGATTACCAGCCTGCCCGCCCTGCGGCGCTGGCCCTTCGATACCGACGACGGCATTCGCGTGGTACATGTCGGCGGCAACGTGGCCGCCAACAATGCCGAGACCGTGCTGCAACTGGCGGTGGCCGGTGTCGGCATCACGCGCCTGACCGATGTCATCGTCGGCGATGCGATTCGCAGCGGCGAACTGGTGCCGATCCTGAGCGACTGGCACCACGTCGAGCCGGTGCCGCTGTTCGCCACCTATCCCAGCGGCCGCAATCTGTCGCCCAAGGTGCGGGCGATGGTGGATTTTCTCGTCGAGCAATTCGGTACTGCACCCTGGCGGCGAGCGCGCAGCTGATTTCGGGATGAAAATAGCCCCATGGCGACCCTGACCCTGCATCCCGGCAAGGAAAAATCCGTCCTGCGTCGGCACCCGTGGTTGTTCTCCGGATCGATTGCGCAGCTCGATGGCCGGGCGCGGCCGGGCGATACGGTTGATGTCGTCTCGCACGAAGGGCGACCCCTGGCGCGCGCGGCGTGGAGTCCGGCCTCGCAGATCCGTGCCCGGGTCTGGAGCTTCGATGCCGACGAGACCATCGACCATGCCTTCTTCAAGCGCCGCGTTGCCGCCGCCGTGGCACGCCGCGCTGCATTGCCGGAACTGGCCGGGCAGCAGGGCTTGCGCCTGATCCACGCTGAATCCGACGGCCTGCCCGGCGTCATCGCCGACCGCTACGGCGATACCGTGGTGGTGCAACTGACCACGGCCGGCGCCGACAAGTGGCGTGCCGCCATCGCCGACTCGCTGCAGAAGGCCACCGGCTGCGCGCGCATCTACGAACGCTCGGATGTCGAGGTGCGCAGCCTCGAAGGCCTCGAACCCGTCACCGGCTGGCTCCATGGAACGGAGTCCGACGATGAGCTGGTGATCGAGGAAAACGGCGTGAACATGGCGGTCGATTTTCTCGCCGGCCACAAGACCGGCTTCTACCTCGATCAACGCGAAAACCGTCGCCGCGTGGCGGAACTCGCGACGGACCGCCGTGTGCTCAACTGCTTCTGCTACACGGCCGGTTTTTCGCTGCAGGCCCTGGCGGGCGGTGCGCGTGAGGTGGTGTCGATGGACAGTTCCGGCCCGGCACTGGCGACCGCGCGGCACAACCTTGCACTCAATCCGCGGCTTGATTCGTCGCGCGCGACCTGGCTCGAGGCCGACGTATTCGCCGAGTTGCGCAACATGCGAGGTGCTGGCGAAAGCTACGACCTGATCGTGCTCGATCCGCCAAAATTTGCCCACACCGCAGCGCATGCCGAGCGCGCGGCGCGGGCCTACAAGGACATCAACCTGAGCGCCTTGCGCCTGCTGGCGCCGGGCGGTTTCCTGATGACCTACTCGTGTTCCGGTGGTATCAGCCCCGAACTGTTCCAGAAGATCGTCGCCGGCGCCGCACTGGATGCCGGTCGCACGGCGCGCATCGTGCAGCGCCTGCAGGGCGCCGCCGATCATCCGGTCGATCTGGCGTTCCCCGAAGGCGAGTACCTGAAAGGCCTGCTGCTGCAGGTTGATTGATGGCGTGCTCTGTACGTACTGTGTTGTAATACGCGCTCCATGCGCCGCGTCCCGCATCCCTTCCTTGCCCTGCTGCTCTCGCTTCTGCTCGTCAGCGGCCAGCAGGCAGCGCTCGCACATATGCTGGGCCACGCCGTCGCGCCCGCCGCGACGCAGTCCGCGCACGACGGCGATGCCGATCACGGAGCGGCGCTGAGCCTGTCGCATGTCTGCACCACCTGCATCGCCTTTGCCGGCGTCGACGTGGCGCCACCTGCACCGCTTGTTCCTTTCGCAACGGCGGCGGGACGGCTGGCAGCTCCTGCCATCGCCGTTCCGCCAGCGCCGAGTTTTCGTTTCAGCGCGGCATTTCGCAGCCGCGCCCCGCCCCTGCTCTAAAGCACCTTGACGTTTTGCTGCGCCGCCGGCCTGTTGCCGCGTGGCGTGATTTGTCATTTGCTTTGGAGCAATCATGAAACGCATATCCATATTGGCACTGGCCGCCTGCGGCGTGCTGGCGAGTCTTCCGGTCACCGCAACCGCGGCCGCCGATGCCGACCTGAAAGCCCTGCGCGAGGAAATCGCGCAGATGAAGAATGCCTACGAGCAGCGCATCAACGCGCTGGAAAAGCGCCTGGTGCAGGCCGAATCCACCTCGTCCCAGGCCAAGGCCGCCGCCGACAAGGCCACCACCCAAACCGCCCGCGCCGGAGACGGCAAGGCGAGCAGCTTCAATCCCGAAATTGGACTCAACCTGCAAGGCGCGCTGACCCGGACCACCCGCGATCCAGCCACATGGACGATGCAGGGCTTCGTTCCTCCCGGCGAACCCGACGAGATCGGCCCGCCACGCCGGCGCGGCTTTACTGCGCAGGAGACCGAACTGACGGTTTCCGCCAACGTCGATCCGAACTTCCGCGGCTACCTCAACCTGGCGTTGACGCCGGGCAATGCCGTCGAACTCGAGGAAGCCTATTTCCAGACCCTGGGTCTGGGGGCGGGGTTCACGATGAAAGGTGGCCGCTTCCTTTCCGGCATCGGCTACCAGAATGAAATCCATCCCCACGCCTGGGACTTCGCCGATGCGCCTCTGGCCTATACCGCCTTCGTCGGCAACAAGCTGACCACAGAGGGCGTGCAGGTAAAGTGGGTGGCGCCGACGGAGACCTTCCTTGAACTCGGGCTCGAGGGTGGCCGTGACAACAGCTTCCCCGGCGGCGCGCGGAACAAGAGCGGCACCGGGATAGGTACGGCGTTTGCGCACATCGGTGGCGACGTCGGTACTTCGAACACCTGGCGGGCGGGCCTGTCCTACATCGCCACTCGCCCCGGTGCGCGGAGCTACGAGGGCGTCGACGCGGCAGGTCTGGCGACCACCGTCAGTTTCGCGGGAAACAGCCGCACTGCGGTCGCCGATTTTGTCTGGAAGTGGGCGCCCAACGGCAACGCGACGGAGCGCAACTTCAAGCTGCAGGGCGAATACTTCCGCCGCAGCGAAGACGGCAGCCTGAACTGCGTGGAGCGCGACACCAGCACCGCCTGCGGCGGCGCGGCCGGCCTCACCGACAGCTATCGCTCCGCGCAGTCCGGCTATTATCTGCAGGGCGTGTACCAGTTCATGCCGCGCTGGCGCGCCGGCTATCGTTACGACCGGCTCAACTCCGGCACGACGACGCTGGGCCCGACGCTGGTCGCCACCGATCTGCCGCAACTTGCCGCGTGGAATCCGCGCCGCGACACGGTGATGATCGACTTCGCCTCATCCGAGTTCGCGCGGCTGCGCTTCCAGTTCGCCCGCGACGATTCGCGCGGACCGGGGCAGCGCGACAGCCAGGTATGGCTCCAATACATCATGAGTCTGGGTGCCCACGGCGCCCACAAATTCTAAGGAGATGGCGATGCGAAACTTCATGATGTTGCTCGCCGCGCTGCTGGTATTTTCGACGCAGGCGGCGCAGGCGGCGCTGAATGT
>JBIJDI010000245.1:0-4537 GCA_044344235.1 Sulfuritalea sp.
CAACAACGGCAAAAACCACCGAAAACTCAAGTAGCGAGCGCGACCGCGGTGTCGGATCGCTCACTTCTTGATCGCCACCTTGCCAAGATCCCACAGCGGCAGGAAGATGCCGAGCGCCAAGATCATGACCATGATGCCCAGAGCAATGATCAAGATCGGTTCTATCTGCTGCGCCAGCGTCTTCAGCTCGTATTCGACCTCGCTCTGATACATGTCGGCGACTTCCTTCATCATGTCGTCCAGCGCACCCGACTCTTCGCCGACGGCGATCATCTGCAGCACCACGGGGGTAAACACCCCGGCGGAAATCGAGGTGCGCAGGATGCTCTCGCCACGCTCGACACCATCGCGCATCTTGTCGACCTTGTCGGCGATGTAGGCGTTGTTGACCGTCTCGGAAACATTCGTCAAGGCCTGGATGATTGGCACCCCACTTCGTGAGGCCAAAGCAAAGGCGGCGGCGAAACGGGCCAGAGTGGCCTTCCGAACTATTTTTCCGGCAATCGGAATCTTCAGCTTGACTCGGTCCCAGGTGTAGCGGCCCTTGGTGGTTTTTAGCCAGCCCTTGAAGCCGAAGAAGGCGGCAACCATTCCAAGCAGCAGCGCAGGCCACCACGCCAACATGAAATCCGAGAAGCCGATCAGCAGGCGCGTCATCAGCGGCAGATCGGCGCCGAAGCCCTTGAACACCTTGGCGAAAGCCGGAATTACAAAAATATTGACGATAACCAAAGCGATGCCCATCGCCGCGATGACAAACGAGGGGTAGCGCAGTGCCGACTTCACCTGCTCCTGCATGAAGCGCTCGAAGGCGAGGTGATCGAACAGACGGATGAAAACCTCTTCCAGCCGTCCGGTCATTTCGCCGACGCGCACCATGGACAGATAGAACGGCGAAAAAACCGTGGGATGCCGGCCTAGCGCCATTGACAATTCGCGACCGGAATCGAGGCCTTGGCGCACATCCTGCAGCACATCCCGCATCGCTGGATTGGTGCTGGATTCCTGCAAGCCGGCCAGCGCACGCATGATGGGGACGCCGGCCCGCAGCAGGGTGTGGATCTGCCGCGAAAACAGCAGCACGTCCATGTGTTCGACTTTTGGCTTGAAAAGCGCCAGATTGATGCCGGCGTCACTGCCTGCCTTTTCTGCGGCCGAAGCCGCGGTAGGCTTGATCTCGATAGGCGTGACGCCACTGCCTACGATCAGGTCGGCCACCGCGCCGGCCGTCGCGCCGTCCATGACGCCTTGCACGATGTCTCCGGCGCCGTTGCGGCCGCGATACGCGAAGCTGGCCATGTCGTCCTTAGTCGTCGAGCTGAGTACTGATGCGCATGGCTTCGTCAATCGTGGTGCGGCCGCTGATTACCAGTCGTACGGCGTCGCGTCGCAAGGTGTTGCCGGCCATCTGCTCGCGACCGATCTGCATGAATTCGTTGGGGTCGCCGCGGTTTACCGCCTCGACCAGCGCGTTGTTCATGTCGAGAATCTCATAGACCGCCTGGCGCCCCTGATACCCCGTGTTGGCACAATGGCTGCAACCCTGCCCACTCTTGTACTGAATGCTATCCACCCGGTCGCCAAGTTCCACTTTCAACCACAAATGTTCATGCGGGGCAGGGGTATGGGGAGCAGAGCAGTTTTCACAGATAACGCGCACCAGCCGCTGTGCCAGCACCATCTGGATCGACAAGGCCACCATGTAGCGCGGCACGCCCATGTCGAGTAGCCGGATCGGCGTCGACAGCGCATCGTTGGTGTGCAGGGTCGACAGCACCAGGTGGCCTGTCATGGCGGCGCGCATGCCGATTTCGGCGGTTTCCTGATCGCGCATTTCGCCCAGCAGAATGATGTCTGGATCCTGCCGCAAAGCACTGCGCAGCACGCGACTGAAGGACAGGTCGATCTTCTCGTGCACCTGCACCTGGTTGATGCCGGGCAGGCGGTATTCGACCGGGTCTTCGACGGTGATGATCTTCTTTTCCGGCGTATTCAGTTCATTGAGCGCGGCATAGAGCGTGGTGGTCTTGCCGGAACCGGTCGGGCCGGTCACCAGCACGATCCCCGACGGCCGCGCAATGGCATGGCGAAACCGCTCCAGGATGCGCGGCGGCATTTGCAGTCTGTCGAGTTGCAGCAGGCCGGTGTTCTGTGCCAGCAATCGCATGACGACCGATTCGCCATGCTGGGTCGGCATCGACGAGATACGAATGTCGATCGACGTGCTGCGCAGCTTGATGGCGAAGCGGCCGTCCTGCGGCAGGCGCTTCTCGGAGATATCCAAGCCGGACATCAGCTTGAGGCGCAAGACCAGTGCCGTGGAAATCTTCGAATCGGCTTCGGTCTGCACGTGCAGCACCCCGTCGATGCGGAAGCGGATCACCAGCGACTTTTCCTGCGGCTCGATATGGATGTCCGACGCGCGCATCTTCAGCGCCTCTTCGAACACCGTGTTGAGCAGTTTGACGACCGGCGCGTCTTCGGCGCCGGCGGTGAGTCCGAGAATGTTGCCGAACTCGGTCGAGATGTCGCCCATGTCGGCCGTGAGTTCCTTGGCCAGACCGCTGATTTCCGCCGCGCGGCTGTAGACACGATCGATCGCGGAGAGCAACTGGCTCTCGGTCACCACGGCAAGGTCGATCTCGCGCTTGAGCACGCGCGCGACTTCGTCGAAGGCTGTTAGATCCGTCGGGTCGGCCATGCCGACCAGCAGCATGCCAGCGCGTTCGCTCAGTACCAGCGCCCGCTGCCTGCGCGCCTGGGCTTCCGGCAGCAGCTTGATCAGTTCAGGCTGGGGCTTGAAGGTCTTGAGGTCGATGAAATCGGCGCCGAGCTGGCGCGCCAGGCCCATCGAAATACCCTCTTCGGTAACGTAGCCGCTTTCAACCAGAACCCGACCCAGTTTGCGGCCCGAACGTTTTTGCTCGTCAAGCGCGAGCTTGAGCTGCTCCCCGGTGACGAGGTTTTGCTGCACCAGCATGTCACCAAGGCGGATTTTTTCCGGGCGTGCCATCAGGCGATCTCCAAAGCGGCCTTAGAATCGGGGCCTTCGCGGCTGTGATTTTGCACGAAAGTCATAGGCTAATCATCTGATTCTACAGAAACAGCCGTTTTCGGAGGTGTCCGCACGTGTTCCATGTCGTTCTCGTCGCCCCGGAAATCCCGCCCAATACGGGAAATGTGATTCGGCTCTGCGCGAATACCGGGGCCAAACTGCATCTGATCGAACCGCTCGGCTTCGATCTGTCCGATGCGCAGTTGCGCCGCGCGGGACTCGACTATGCCGAGATGGCCTGCGTCACGGTGCATCCGGATTGGGCCGCGTGCCGAGCGGTGCTGGGTGACGCCCGCCTGTTTGCGCTGACCACCAAGGGGACGCGCCGTCACGCCAGCGCCGACTATCAACCCGGTGACGCGTTTGTCTTCGGTTCCGAATCGCGCGGTTTGCCGATAAACGTGTTGGCAGACATCGATGAAAACCACCGCCTGCGCCTGCCCCTGATACCGGGGAACCGCAGCCTGAATCTGTCGAACGCCGTTGCCATCATGGTTTATGAGGCTTGGCGACAGCAGGGATTTGCCGGCGGCTCCTAGAACGCTCATTCGTGCTTCGGATCGCGCGCCATCAGCTGTTCCACAGCGGCGCGCGCAGTGACACGGCCATCAAGCACGGCCGCCACGGCCCGCGTGATCGGCATCTCGATTCCCAATTCTGCAGCACGGCGGGCTACTTCGCGCGCAGCCGGCACACCCTCGGCGACGTGGCCTAGCTCACGGACAATGTCGGGCAGGGCCTTCCCTTCCGCCAGCAGCAAGCCGACACGACGATTGCGCGAAAGCTCGCCGGTGCAGGTGAGAATCAGGTCGCCCATGCCGGCCAACCCCATGAAGGTCTCGCGCCGGGCGCCGAGCGCCTCGCCAAAACGGGTGATCTCCACCAGTCCGCGAGTGATCAGGGCGGCGCGGGCATTGAGGCCGAGCCCAAGGCCGTCGCAAATGCCGGTGGCGATCGCCAGCACGTTCTTCACGGCACCGCCGACTTCTGCGCCGATCAGGTCTTCGTTGGCATAGATGCGCAGATTGCCACCGTGCAGGCTCTGCGCCGTGGCCTCGGCAAAACCGGCATCCGTCGCCGCGAGCGTTACGGCGGTCGGCAGACCGCGTGCCACCTCAAGGGCAAAGCTGGGCCCGGTGAGCACACCGCAAACCGCATCGCCCATCACCTCGGCCACCACCTGATGCGGCAACAACCCGCTGCCCGCCTCCAAGCCCTTGCATACCCAAAGAAAAGGCAGGGCCGGCGCGATGAGCTTCAACTGCTGCAGCAGCGGTCGCAGGCCGGCCAGCGGCGCGGCGAGGATCGCCAGATCGGCCCCGGCCAGCGCGGCCTTCATGTCGGTCGTAACCTGCAAGGCATCGGGGAAATGGCAGGCCGGAAGATAACGCGGATTTTCACGCTGGCTCGCCATCGCCGTTGCGCTCGCCGCATCGCGTGCCCACAAGCTGACCGCATGCCGACCGGCGAAGGCGATGGCCA
>JBIJDI010000246.1:0-4533 GCA_044344235.1 Sulfuritalea sp.
ATTACCGCTACCTTGCGGTCGGGCCTCACCCCCAGCTTCGACCGCACTTCCTCGGGAGGCATGATGCGCTTGCCCGTTTGCAGTTGCTGGCGGTTGTACCAGGCGCCGTTCTGGTAGTGACTGGCAATCCGGTCCACCACCAATTGGTCCTGCGCCGGCGACCACGGCGCCGAGCGGAGTCGGTCCCAGGTATCGGCACCGAGCGCAAAGGGGTGATCGGCGCGGGTGGCCAGGGAATAGCGCTTGAACAGCAGGTGATCCGACTGAGGCGCACCGAGCCATTGAATTGTGTCCACCCCCTTCAGCAGGCAGGCATCATAGACTTCACCGGCCGGCGTGTAGCCTTTCTCGAGAAACACGACCAGATCCGGCTTCAGGTCGTCGAGCAAGCGGCTCGCGACACGGCTGACGGCCAGCGATTCGGCCAAGACATAGCGCAATTCGTCCATCTGCTCCGGGCTGCCCGCATCGAGACGACCGACGCGGAATTTACGGACGACACGCGACTGCACGTTGCGGCCGGTGCGAAAGCCATTGATTTCCAGGTTGGCCAGCGCTTCGAGATCCGGCGCATCGGCGAGCACACGTCCGGCCTCGACCCCGGCTTCCGCGAGTATCTCCGGGGTGAGCCGTTCATTCAGATAGATGAACTCGACGGCGCCACAGGCCGAAAAAGCCCTCTCGATCAGCGCACTTCTTTCCGGCAGCAGCACCACCGGACGGTAAGTCCGTTGGGCGAGTCCCGCGGCAAACAGCGCCTCGACCTTGGCGAGTGAATACATGGGCGCAAGGTCGCAAAAAAGTGCGACCTTGCGCGGCTGCGGGCAGGATGCGCGCCGGATCGGTGCAGTGCTTTTCCGCCAGGCGAGCAGATCGGCCTCGACCAAGGCGCGGTTCCATATCCGGCGCGCGAGGCCCGTCGTGCTCACTTGGCCGATTGTCCGGCGAGCAGGCGCTCGGCAGCGGCCAGATCCGCCAGGGTGTCGATGTCGATGGATGCCGCCTCAGGCATCATGTACGGCATTAGCCGACCACCGAAGATGAACTCGCCCAGTTTTTCCGTTCGCGTGATGTAGATGGCGGCGCCGTTGCGGGCGAAGACCGGTTCCTTGTCCTGGCGGCGCCCCGGTTGCGGCAGGTCGAGGAACGGCACCAGGTAGCCCTCGGCGGTGCGCCGCATTACCGAGTGCGGATGAAAGACGTGAGGCACCTCGATGCAACTGACCAGGCTGTCGGCACTGGCATCGTTGGCGAAGGCCCGCACTGCCTCGTCGATATGCGTGCTGGTGCGCAGCGGCGATGTCAGCTGCAAGGTCATTACCGCATCGGGACGATAGCCCGCCTGCGCCAGTTCGGCGACCACATGTTGCAGTACCGACAGCGTGCTGGTTTCATCCCTTGCCAGTTCGGCCGGCCGCATCACCACCTCAGCACCGCAGCCGCGGCTTACCGCCGCTATTTCCTCGTTGTCGGTGGAAACGACAATGCGCTCCAGGCATGTCGCCGCCCGCGCGGCATCGATGGTGTAGGCGATCAATGGACGGCCCCGAAGCAGGGCAATATTCTTGCGGGGAATGCCCTTGGAGCCTCCCCGCGCCGGGATCACAGCAAGTACTCTCATCGCACCGGTCAGTAGGTAATCCGCTTTTGCACTTCCACCGGGCCCAGGGAGGCCAGCGTTTCCGCAATCTGTACGCCGGCATTGCCGCTGCCGTAGGTGTCTTCCATGGCGTAAGGTCCATGAGCAGCCTGCGCCTGCATCGCCTTGAGTATCTCCGCAGAATCGTGGCCGACGTCGATGATGTTCGAGCCGCGCTCGCGTGCCGTCTGGCGACTGCCAATGTTGACCACCGGTGTTCCGATGTAGGCCCCTTCGCGGATGCCGCTGGACGAATTGCCGACGAGACAGACGGCTTTCTTCATCAGCCGGATGTAGGTGGCCGTCGGCAGGTTCTTGAAGAAATGCATGTTGGCGGCCATGCCGTGCTCGCGCAATTTCCGCATGCCACGGGCGATGTCCTCGGATCCCGCATCGGCATTCGGCCACAGCACGATCGCCTGCATGTCGCTGTCGCGAACGGCAGAAAGCGTTGCGGCAATCTGGCGCTCCCCATCGCCGTATTCGGTCGTCACCGGATGCTGGCTGACCAGGACGAATGGCTTTGAAAGGTCGAGGCTGGCACCGACGCCAAGGTCGAACATGTGACCGTCGATCTCGCCGGCGGAATCCACCAATATCTCCGCCACCAGATCGATGCGCGGGCAGCCGACACGGAACACCATCTCCGGACGCTCGCCCAGCTTGATGATCCGCTCGGCGGCATCCCGGCTGGCCGGGAAGTGGATATGCGCGAACTTGGTCACCGCATGGCGGATGCTTTCATCGATGGTGCCGGACACCTCGCCACCCATGGTATGGGCGACCGGGATGTTCATGTAGGCGGCAGCCAGCGTAGTTGCCATGGTTTCAAAGCGGTCGCCGACGGTAACCACCACGTCAGGCTTAAGGCGTTCGAAGGCCGAAGGCAGCTCGATCAGGCCGACCCCAGTGGACTTCGCCATTGTTGCCGGTGTTTCGCCCTCGATCAGGATATGCAGCCGCTCGTTGATCTCGAACCCGTCCTGTTCGATCAGGCGGACCACTTGGCCATATCTGTCGAGCAGCGCGGAGGCCGCGGCAATGACCTGCAATTCGAGGTCAGGGTGCTGCTGGATCGCGCGCATGGCCGACTTGATGGAACTGTAGTTTGCGCGCGAGCCGATTACGGTGCATATCTTCTTCTTCATTGCAGGTCGCCTTCCCCAAGCTTGTGATCCGCCGGCAGATTGCCTGCCACACGGCGGCCAATGACTTCCTTGTACCTTGCCGCGGAAATGCCGTCGCCGGGCTTCTTGAAGGCCAGGTCATCGCGGCTGATCACGCTGCCGGCAGCCAGTGGCCGCGCCGTGACGATGCTCTTCTCGAATATCCGCTTCATGTCGAGGTAGTCCGACAGGTCGTCCTTATCCACCGGGTGCCCGATCATGGCCCAGACGTCGCGGAGGCCGCGGCAGTATTTTTCGAAGTCATGCGGCTCCATGCCGTTGGCCGCATCGCTGCCATACATCTGGCGCGAGAACGTAAGGTGCTTTTCAATCACCGTCGCCCCCAATGCCGCCGCAGCCAGCGCGGCGGCGAACCCTTCGACATGATCCGAAAAGCCGACCGGCAGGCCGTAGCGCCTCGCCATCTCGCCGATGACATTGAGGCCGGCACGTTCCGGCGGGCACGGGTATGCGGAAGCGCATTGCATTATGGTCAGAAGACCACCTTTACCAAGCACTGCTACAGCGTCATCAAGTTCCGCCCAATTGCTCATGCCGGATGACAAGTAGACGGGCTTGCCGGTTGCCGCGACCCGTTCGAGCAAGGGCAGGTTGGTGACTTCACCGGAGGGAATCTTGTAGCTGCCAACGCCAACGCGTTCAAGAAGGTCAACGGCCCGCTCCGAAAACGGAGACGACAAAAACTCGACTTCGGCATTTTCGCATGCCTCCTTGATGCCCAGCCACTGCTGCTCGCTGAAGGCCGTACGCTTGAAGTAGTCCCAACGCGGCTCGCCGCGAAAATAGGCAGGAGCGGGGGCATCGCGCAGCGTCTCCGCCTCGGCGATATGAGTCTGAAATTTCGCCACGTCGGCACCACAGGCTGCGGCAAGCCTGACAAGCTGACAGGCGTTGCCGAACGACCCATCGTGTACCGAACCGATTTCCGCGATGATCTTCGTCATGGTGCGCCTCCGTCGACATATCTCTCGAAAGCGATATCAGAACACGCAAATCCAAAAAGTGTAATTTTCCCGCTCGGCTCAACAGTGCGGCCAAGATCGAGCAGATGAAGGCCAACACTTTCAAAAAGCGCGGTGAGCCCACGAGGGCTATAGAGATGATGATGAAGAGATCCGAGGATATTGTCTGTTGGTAGGCGACGACCAATGGTCAGCACGTCGGGTACCTCAACATAAACGATGCCACCAGCGGGATCCAACGCTTGCACCACACCAGACATCAGCGCTTGTGGTTTCGGCAGATGTTCGACCACTTTGTTCAGTGTAACGAGATCGTATCCTTGCATTGCCGGAGAGGCATCGAATACACCCTGGATTACCTCGAACTTGTTCAATCCTCTCAGGTGCTTTGCCGCAACAGGGTCTGGCTCTATGGCCGTCGCACGCCAGTCCGAGACTGTCTGCGCCTTGGACTGAAGCAGTTTCGCAAGAAAAACCCCAGTTCCCGCGCCGATGTCCAGAACGTTCGCAGCACGTCGGGTCTGTCCGAGTGCTTGTCGCCAGGTGTCCAGTTGCGCAATTACTCTCTTTACCCGGCCTGCGTTGTCCGATTTGTCTTCTGGCAAGGCCATGACCTTGGCAAACTTTTCCCCAACGCTTGATTTGGCAAAATCAACTTCATAGTAGCCATCGGCAAGTTGTGCCAAGCGTGCCGCATTGGCTGGGTCCATTGTGTTGGATGCTGACCCGCAGTCGACGCAGGCTA
>JBIJDI010000247.1:0-4525 GCA_044344235.1 Sulfuritalea sp.
TCGTCGGCCCTTTTGCCTGAGCGGTTCCTGGGGGTTGCGCCTTCGGCGGTGACGGTGGGAAAAGTGTCACTCTCTCCCGACGACCAGCGCGAATTATCCTACAAACGACTTCATCGCGCTTGGCCGATCAATCCTCCGCCTCCATTACCGGCACGGCATCCGCAAGGATGGCATCGATGTCATCTTCGGCGACATCCAGCAACCGAAGGCAGGCGGTACCGAGCTTCGGCCATTCCTGAGTATGGCTCAGTCCCGTATGTCGCTGCATCAGGTGTTCGGCAAACTGGGCCATGGCAATGCGGTAGCGGCTGGTCAGCGGCGGGGTGATGGACGGCGTCTCGATAATCGCCACCTCATGGTGGTGGCGGATGGCGAGGCAGGTTTCCTCCGGCAGCCACCAGCTTTGCGCCAGCAGGCATCCGACCATGGCGTGATTGGTCGGCAGTTGCGAATTTTCGACGACGGTAAAGCTGCGGTCGGCTTCGCTGTTGGCGCTGTCTAGTATCTTTTCGTAACCAGGAAAGCGCTGCAGCAGCACCGGGATGCCGCAGTCGCGAAACAGGCCGAAGGTATAGGCGTCATCCGGGCGCAGCTTGTTATGCCCTACGTGCTGTGCCAGCCAGCCAGACAGCCGCGCGATTCGCGCTGAGGCGTCCCAGAAGCGTTCGAGGTGCAGCGAACTGGGGAACACCTTGCGCAGGATGATGCCGGCAATGGCCCGGCTGGCGACGTCGAGGCCGAGCATCATCAGGGCCTCGTTGACCGAGCGCACCCGGTTGCGGTAGCCGAAGAAGGGCGAATTGGCGGTCTTGATCAGGCTGGCGGAAAGACCGACATCGGCGCCGATGATATTGGACAGGCGCTTGTAGTCAGGCTCGTCCCGCAGCATTTCGCGCGAGATGCGGTCAAGGATGGTCGGCCGCGGTGGAATGCCGATGTCCTTGAGCGAACTTTCCAGCAATGCATCGACCGAGGATGGCGGCAGTGGCGCGTCGCCGGAACTTCTCATGATGCTTTCCTTTTTTGGAACCAGTTCAAAAGCGCCTCTTCAGGCATGGGATGGGCATGAATATACCCCTGAATCGCATCGACGCCGGCTTCCCGCAGGGAGTCGAGTTGCGCCTGCTCCTCGACGCCTTCTGCCACCACGGTCATGCCCAGTTCGCGCCCGAGTTGGGTCATGGCCTTGACCACGGCGAAGGCGCGGCGATCATGGGGCAGCACGATGACGAAGGCGCGGTCGAGCTTGAGCTTGGTGGCCGGGATGTCCTTCAGGTTGGCCAGGCAGGAATAGCCGGTGCCGAAATCGTCGATCGCCAGCCCGACCCCGGCTTTCTGCGCGGCGTGCAGGTTCGTCTGCACAATCTCCGAGATATCCATGAACAGCGATTCGGTCAGCTCCAGCTCGATCAGCTCCGGGCTGACATTGGCGCACAGCAGCGCGGCGTGCAGCGCCTGGGAGAATTTGGGCGAGGCCAGTTGCGCGCGCGAGACATTGATCGCCACCTTGGTGCGGTATCCGGCCTGGTCCAGGTGGCTTGCAAAGCGCGCGCCGGCGAGCAGGCTCCATTCGCCGAGGCGGATGATGAGGCCGGTTTTTTCGGCGACGGGGATGAACTTGCCCGGGGGGATCAGCTCGTTGTCGGCGGTGCAGCGCATCAGCGCTTCGACGGCCTCGACGCGGCCGTCGAAGCCGATGATCGGCTGATAGTGCAGGCTCAGGCCGCCATTTTCGAGGGCCAGATGCAGCTTGTTCTCTATTGCCAACTCTTCGCGCGCGAGCAGGATGCCCAGCCGCCCCGGCATCGGCTCCTCGCCGGAAGCCACGGCGCGGCCACCGCCCTGACGTTTGGCGGTGCCCATGGCGCGGTCGGCGCGTTCGAGGAAGGCAAAGGGGTCCTCGTTCGCCTCAAGAACGGCGATGCCGATGCTGGCCGAGGGATGGAGAAACAGTTCGCCGAAGCGCAAGGGCGCTTCAATCGCCTGCAACAGGTCCTGCGCCAGTTGCCGGGCACGGTCCGCATCGCACTGGGGCATCAGGCAGACGAACTCGTCGCCGCCCATGCGGCACCATTCGCCGCGTCCGGCTGATTTCTCGCGCAGGCGCTGGGCGATCTGGGTGATCACCAGGTCGCCGCCCAGGTGGCCGAAGGATTCATTGACCTGCTTCAGCCGGCTCAGGTCGATCCATAGCGCGGCCAGCTGCTGGCCGCTGGCGGCCGCGCTGAACGCAAGTTTGCTTACCAGTTCAAGACAGCTGCTGCGGTCGAGAAAGCCGGTGCCCGGGTCGATACCATGGGTCTGCATGCGGGGTCTCGGTACGAATGACTGGTGCAAAGCATAGTTAATTGCGATGCGTCGGCAGGCTGCCAATTGTCGGGAATATACCGGTCTGTTTGTGCCATTGAAATTTGGCGGCGGATGGCTGGCGCTCGCGGTGTTTTTACTGTACTGTATGGATAAACAGCTACCGGAGCATGTCCATGGCCGACGACCTCACTTCCCGCCAGCGGGAAATTCTCGATTTCATCCGCAACAGCATCGAAGTCTTCAGCGTACCGCCGACGCGCGCCGAGATTGCCAGCGCCTTCGGCTTCGCTTCGCCCAATGCGGCCGAAGACCATTTGAAGGCACTGGTAAAAAAGGGCGCGATCACGCTCGAGCACGGTTCCGCGCGCGGCATCCGGCTGGTGGAACAACTCGGCCTGCCGCTGATCGGCATCGTCGCCGCCGGCAGTCCGCTGCTGGCAGTTGAAAACCGCCTCGGCAACATCCGCATCGACCCCGGGCTATTCACGCCACAGGCCGATTTCCTGCTGCGCGTGCGCGGCCTGTCGATGATCGAAGCCGGCATCCTCGACGGCGACCTGCTCGCCGTGCATCGCACCTCCGAGGCGACCAACGGCCAGATCGTCATCGCCCGGCTGGGCGACGAAGTCACCGTCAAGCGCTTCAAGCGGCGCGGCACCATGGTCGAACTGCTCGCCGAGAACCGCGACTTCGCGCCCATTCTGGTCAATACGCGCAAGGAGTCGCTCACCATCGAGGGCATAGCCGTCGGCTTGATCCGCGACGGCCGGACTCTTTAGTTGATTCATGAATCCCGCGTTGGCCCAAGTGCTGGAGCGCAGCGACATCCGTCGTGGCGATGCGTTCGCCGTAGCACCAGCGCCGACTTTTGCCACCGGCTTTCCTGCGCTTGATGCTGAACTGCCCGGCGGCGGCTGGCCGCGCGGGGCATTGACCGAACTGCTGCCGCAACGCGCGGGTATCGGCGAACTGGGCCTGCTGCTACCTGCGCTGGCGGCGCTCACTGCCGCCGGACAAACCGTGGTGCTGATCGCGCCGCCGCATTGCGCCCATGCGCCGGCGTGGGCTGCCGCGGGGATTCGGCTCGACTGCCTGCGCCTGGTGTTTCCGCGTCGGCCGCGCGATGCCCTGTGGGCCGGCGTCGAGGCCTTGCGTTGCGGCGGCGTGGCGGCCACGCTGCTGTGGCTCGACGAGCTGTTTCGTGATGCGTTGCCGGCCAACAGCCTGCGCCGCTTGCAGGTGGCGGCGGGCGAGGGTGGCGGCGGGGCTTTTTGCTTTCGTCCTCCGCAACTGGCGGCAGCGGCATCTCCCGCGCCCTTGCGCCTGCAACTGCAGGCGGCGGGCCGGCAATTGCGCGTGCAGCTTTTGAAGCGGCGCGGGCCGCCGGCGCGACAGGCCATCCTGCTTGATGTCGCGCGTCCGGCGGGTTTTGTACAGAGTGTTCCCCATGCTGTGGCTGGCGCTGTATTGCCCGACACGACCGCCAGCCGACGACGAAACCGCGTCGCCGCCTGAAGCACCGGCCGTCCCCGCGACCGCATTTCCCACCCCGGCGCTAGCCTGCTGGGCGGGGCGCTTCACGCCGCACGTCAATCTCGTGCCGGATGCGCTGCGTCTCGAAATTTCCGGCAGCCTGCGCCTGTTCGGCGGCCTGCCGGCGCTGCTGCGCGAGGTGCGCGAAGAACTCGCTGCCATGGATCTTGATGCGAAATTGGCGGTGGCGGCGACGCCGCTGGCGGCGCTGTGGTTGGCACGGGCCCGATCGGATTCCATCTGCACCGATCTGCCGGCCACGCGCACCGCGTTGGCATCCGTGCCGCTGGTCGCACTGGAACTGGCGCCGCCCCTGGCGCGACGCATCGAAGGCTTCGGCCTGCGTCGCCTGGGCGATGTATTGGCCCTGCCGCGCGCCAGTCTCGGCGCCCGTCTTGGCAAGCCATTCGTCATCGATCTGGCGCGTGCGCTGGGCGAGATTGCCGATCCGCAAATCTGCTTCGTCTTTCCCGAACGCTTCGAGCAGGGGCTGGAACTGCCGGCCCCGGTCGAGGCCGCGCCGGTGCTGTTGTTCGCCGCGCGCCGTCTGATCGCGGCGCTGGCCGGCTGGCTCGCGGCGAGGAATGTGGCCGTGCGCGAAATCGAGTGCCTGATCGACCACGGCCATGGTGTGATCACCGCCGTGCCGCTCGCCTTCAGCGCACCGGTGCATCAGGCCGCA
>JBIJDI010000016.1:0-15196 GCA_044344235.1 Sulfuritalea sp.
CATGGCCCAGCCGGCAGGCGACGAATGCAGCACCGGATTGAAAAAGCCGCCGGTGGTGCAGCCGCCGGCCAGTGCGGCGCCGATGCCGAGCAGGCTGCCGCCCACCGCAGCCCAGAGGTATTCGAGAGGTGGCGGGCGATTCGGACTGAACTGGCGCGACAGCAGTGCGGCGCTGAAGGCGCCGACCACCAGCATGATGTTCATCAGCGACATGCGGTGCGTGAGAAAGCCGTCGAGATCCTTCGGCACGCCAAGCATCGGGCCGAGGCCGATCAGGTTGTTGAACCAGTCGCCCCAGAACTTGACGCCGCCGAACACGCCCCAGACCAGGCCGGAAAGCATCAGGCCGATGATCACCAGCACCAGCAGCATCGCGCCGACGAAGGGCGACCACTCTTCAACGAAGATGGTCTGGTAGTCGGTCTTGAAGCCGGCCCGCCAGCCGGACCCGCTTTCGGTACTCATGATGTTCTCCAGTGCCGTATGCGAACAGGCAGGTGCCCCGCCCCTGGCGACGCGCCTGCATCAGCTCGGGAAAAAAATCAGCTGCAGGTGGCCGGTGAGTCGCCGTCTTTGGCGCCCTTGGTCAGGAAGGCGGCGATGTCATCCATCAATTCCTGGTCAGGCGTTTCGGCAAACTTCTCGGCGGCCTTGTTGCCCGACTTGATGCTGGCGCGATAGGCCTTGCTGACGTACTGCTTGACCGTATCCTTGCCCTTGTTGTGCTTGTCGGCCTTCAGGTAGGTCGCCCATTCCGCCTTGGTCTTGGTGCTCGGATTGATGGTGCCGAGCGGGGTTACGGCGTGGCAGGAAGTGCACACGCTGCGGTAGTAGACGCGGCCGCGCTTCCAGTCGGCGTCGTAAGCGAAAGCCGAAGTGGCGAACAGGGAAAGCAGGGCAGCGGCGCTCAGGGTTTTGGTGAATTTCATGGTCAGACTCCTTGCAATTAATGGGGTGTTTGATTATTCCACTTCTTCCCAGCCGGTGATCATGGCCTTGATGTGGGCCATGGGGGTATGTCCGGCAGTGGTCAGATAGACGTGGGCGATAAGGAAAGCCAGCATCATGAAGGCGCCGATGGTATGGCCGGTGGCAACCCATTCCAGCGGCAGGTTGCCGAAGCCCCAGACAGCCCATTTGTCATAGAAGAGGTAGAGCCCGCCGGTAACCCAGATCAGCGGCCCGACACACAGCATGATGCCAAGATAAGCCAGCCGTTGCAGCGGATTGTGCTTGCGCAGCTGCGTCAGCTTGAACGGGTGCGGCTCATTCCTGAAAATGCCGACAGAGTAGTAATGGATCATTGCCACGACCTTCTCCGTGGTCGGGATGTACTGCTTCCACTCCCCGGTGGTGAAGTGCCAGAAGATCGCGAACACCCACAGGCCGATCAGCGACCAGGCGGCGATGGTGTGGTAGGCCACCGCCTTCTCGAAACCGAAGATGGTGTAGGTGCCGTGGATGTCGAAGGCAGTGAGCATCAGGAACATGATCAGGCCGGCCTGCGACCAGTGCCAGAAACGCTCGAAGCGCTTGAAGACGTAGATACGTTCAGCCATTTCAGTTCTCCTTGGCTTTGTTCTTGCGGCTGGATACGATGCGAATCGCGCCGTGGCCGAACACGCCGAATATGGTCAGGAACACGATGATCCAGCCGGCGGTGTCCACCAGCGTGTTGTTGTCGCGAACGGGGATGTAGATGCCCTTGATGCCGGCCAGCCGCCCGTCCTTGCTGTGGCACTCGACACAGCCCAGCGCCTTTTCCTTGGGGGCGACCATGTGGGTGATCGGCCAGGACATCTCGGTCTTGAGGAATTCCATCTTGCCCGAATAGGGATGTCCGGAGTCCTTCATGCCGACGGTAATGGCCTTGTCCCAATCCAGGTTCTTCCAGTAGCCGGTGTCGTCGTTGCCCGCGGTGTGCGGCGTGACCAGGGTCTTGTTCACCGGATCGTAAGGCTGCGAGCCGCGGAACACTTTCACCGGCCAGATCATCGACTTGCCGTCAGTCGCGCTGCCACCGAGCGTGTTGATCTTCGTGCGCTGCTCCGACTTTTCGATCTTGTCGGTGATCAGCGTGTAAGTGACCTGACCGTTGAACCAGAAGTACTCGGGTTTGACGTTCTCCGCCAGGGTGAAGTCGCCCTTGCGCGATTCGTAGGTGATGCGGCCCTTGGCGTCCTTCCTGACGATGTGCTTGCCTTCCGCATCGCGCTGGCCAGCCGTCGACCAGTCCCAGGTCATCTTGGTGGCAATGCCGCCACGCGCGTAGGTCGGAATGTGGCAGGTCTGGCAGGCGATCCTGGTGGCGTGTTGATTGAGGCGAGCCTCTTTCTTGTGCGGACCGTTGCCATGGCAGGCGACACACGTGGCCGGATTGCCCTTGTCGGCCTTGCCGCGAATGCGCGCGCCCTGCTTGTCCTGCGCGGTCGGCGTATAACGGCTGCCGGCGACGTCGTGGCTGGAAGTGCTGTGGCAGGTGCCGCAGGTGAAATCCAGACCCTCGGCGTCCATATGCACATCGACGTCCTTGGTTGGCGCGGCCAGCGACGTGTCCATGTCGCCGTGTTTGACGCCGTCGCCGCCGCCGCCGTTGAAGTGGCAGGCACCGCAGGTGTCGCGGCTGGTCTTGCCGACCTTCTGCGCGATCTTGGAAAGATCGATGCCCTTGATGATCTTGCCCGAGCCTGGCGGGAATTCAGTGTCCTTAACTACCGGGTTTCCGGCGAAGCCGGGCGGCTTCTTGTAGTTGCCGGAGGTGTCATGGCAAGCCAAGCAGTCCACGTTCTCTTCGGACTTGAAGTCGAAGCTGGCATCCTTCCAACCGTAGCCGACGTGGCAACTGGTGCACGAGGCGTAATTCGAGGCGATCGAAATGCAGAAGTTGTTGACGACCGTCTTCTTGCCCAGCGTCTGCTTGGTCTCGGGATTCAGGTACTCCCATTTCCAGTGCTTGGTGCGGTGGATCTGGCCGGCGGCCTCGGTGTGGCAGCGCAGGCAGGCCTTGGTCACTTCCGGCCCTGAGTTGAAGGTCTGCTGCAGTTCCTTGAACTTGGTGTGGTCGGCCGTGGTGGTGAGTTTGAGCGGCTTGGCTTCCGCTTTTGCTTCCTCAGCCAGTGCAGGGCCGGTGGTGGCAAGCCAGCCGGCGCAGCACAGCAGCAACGTGGCTCGGGCGAACGAATGTCTCATGGGACTTCTCCATCGGATACGGAATGTCAGACAACTTGATAATAATTATCTGCTTATATACCGATGGATGTTTGACGTAGGTCAACTGAGCTGTGAAATATCCCGCACTGCACCAGTGTCCGCCGAAGTGGTCATTACGGCATAGGCCAGGAGGGCCGCCGAGACTTCGCGCTTTCGATTCAATGGCTTCCATGCTGCAGCGCCGCGCGCTTCCATCGCTGTTCGCCGTGCCGCCAGCGCCGACTTTTCGATCGCGAGATGGATGCGCCGGTTGGGGATGTCGATTTCGATGGTATCGCCCTCTTCCACCAGGCCGATGGCACCGCCGGCGGCAGCCTCCGGCGATGCGTGGCCGATCGACAGGCCCGAGGTGCCGCCGGAGAAGCGGCCATCGGTCAGCAGGGCACAGACCTTGCCCATGCCCTTGGACTTCAGATAACTGGTCGGGTACAGCATCTCCTGCATGCCGGGCCCGCCTTTCGGGCCTTCATAGACCACGACCACGATGTCGCCGGCGACGATCTGGTCGGCGAGGATTTTCTCCACGGCCTCTTCCTGCGACTGGCAGACGCGGGCGCGGCCGATGAATTTGAGGTTCGAGTCATCGACGCCGGCGGTCTTGACCACGCAGCCCTTCTCCGCGATGTTGCCGAACAGCACGGCCAGCCCGCCGTCCTTGGAATAGGCGTGGTCCTTGTCGTGGATGCAGCCATTGACGCGGTCGAGATCGAGCTTCGAATAGCGCCGGTTCTGCGAGAAGGCTACCTGCGTCGGGACGCCACCCGGTGCCGCCCGGTAGAAATCATGCACCGCCGCGCTGGTATTGCGCTTGACGTCGCAGCAGTCGAGCGCCTCGCCCATGGTCGGGTAGAGCACCGTCGGGCAGTCGCGATGGATCAGCCCGGCGCGGTCCAGTTCGCCGAGGATGGCCATGATGCCCCCCGCCCGATGCACGTCTTCCATGTGGTATTTCTGCGTTGCCGGCGCCACCTTGGCGAGGCAGGGCACCTTGCGCGACATGCGGTCGATGTCGTACATGTTGAAGTTCACACCCGCCTCGTGTGCCGCCGCCAAAAGGTGCAGCACCGTGTTGGTCGAGCCGCCCATGGCGATGTCCAGCGCAATCGCGTTCTCGAAGGCCTTGAAGCTGGCGATCGAGCGCGGCAGCACCGAGGCGTCGTCCTTCTCGTACCAGCGCTTGCTCAGTTCGACGATCAGGCGACCGGCCTTGAGGAAGAGTTTTTCGCGGTCGGCATGTGTCGCCAGCAGCGAGCCATTGCCGGGCAGCGAGAGACCGAGCGCCTCGGTCAGGCAGTTCATCGAGTTGGCGGTGAACATGCCGGAGCAGGAGCCGCAGGTCGGGCAAGCCGAGCGCTCCATGCTGGCCACTTCGGCGTCGCTGTTCTTGCTGTCGGCGGATTCGATCATCGCGTCGATCAGGTCGACCATGCGGTACTCGCCATGCCACTTGACCTTGCCGGCCTCCATCGGTCCGCCGGAAACGAAGACGGCGGGAATGTTCAGCCGCAGCGCCGCCATCAGCATGCCCGGGGTGATCTTGTCGCAGTTGGAAATGCATACCATGGCATCGGCGCAATGGCCGTTGACCATGTATTCGACCGAGTCGGCGATCAGCTCGCGCGACGGCAGGCTGTAGAGCATGCCGCCGTGGCCCATGGCGATGCCGTCATCGATCGCGATGGTGTTGAATTCCTTGGCCACGCCGCCCGCCGCCTCGATCTCGCGGGCGACCAGTTGCCCCATGTCCTTCAGATGGACGTGGCCCGGCACGAACTGGGTGAAGGAATTGACCACCGCGATGATCGGCTTGCCGAAGTCGCCATCCTTCATGCCGGTGGCGCGCCACAGCGAGCGGGCGCCAGCCATGTTGCGGCCGTGGGTGGAAGTGCGGGAACGATAGGCGGGCATGGGAGTCTCCTGCGATGGGCGCGGCGGCCGAAAAAGAGCCGCCAATTCTAGCGGAAGCCCTGTGGCGAATGAAATCGCCGTCCCGGACTCTGTCTGCCGGGAATTCCGCTTCGCGGGCCGGCAAGCGTCGACTTTTGAGGGATAGCGCCGACACCTCGGCGGTATCCGGCCTTCTTGACAACCGGCAAGCATTGAATCATGATGAACTGGTCAGACTGACTAGTTCATCAGCAAGGAGATCATCATGCACACATGGCAACTGCAGGAGGCCAAGAGCCGCTTCAGCGAGTTGGTGGATTGCACGCTCGCCGAAGGGCCGCAACTCGTCACGCGGCGCGGCGCCGAGGCGGTGGTGGTGATCGCCGCGCCGGAATACCGGCGCCTGTTGGCCGGGCCGCCCTTGCTGGCGGTGCTGAACGGCGCGCCGCGCGGGGAAGCGCTGGATATTTCCCGTTCCGCTGAAACGGTGCGAGCACTCGACTTGTGAAGTATCTGCTCGACACCTGCGTGCTGTCGGAATTCGTCAAGACGGTGCCGGAGGCCAGAGTGCTGGCGTGGATCAATGCGCGCACCGAAAGCGATCTGTATGTCGCGGCGATGACGCTGGCCGAATTGCGGCGTGGCGTGGCGCGCTTGCCCGCATCGCGGCGCAAGACGGATTTGACGGACTGGCTTGAGCAATTGCAGGCCGGGTTCGCCGACCGGATACTGCCTTTCACGAGCGAGACCGCCGCCTACTGGGGTGAGATGTGCGCCCGCGTCGCGGCCGGCGGGCGCACGATGGCTGCCTTCGATTCGATCATCGCGGCGACGGCGGTCGAACACGGGTTGGTGCTGGTGACGCGCAACGACCGTGACTTTTTGGCGGCCTTGCCGGTGGTGTTCAATCCGTGGGAAATCACGGCAAACTCGCCGCCGCCGGAATAGGCAGGACGCCGTATCGCCAGCGCCGACTTTTCAACTTCCCTGCCCATTCCTACAAATTGAAGTTTCATCCTTCAATTTGTAAGGGATCGTCTCAACGATCCGAACGTGTTGAGGCAGGTAGCGCGTAAACTATGCGCATGCTGATCCATCCCCAGTTCGACCCGATCGCGATTTCCATCGGCCCGCTGGCTGTGCGCTGGTACGGCCTCATGTACCTGGCCGGCTTCATGGCCTTTCTCTGGCTGGGCAAGCGCCGCGCGGCGGCGCAGCCTTGGCACGGCATGAATGCGCAGGACGTCGATGACCTGCTGTTCTACGGTGTGCTCGGCGTGGTCCTCGGCGGGCGTCTGGGGCAGGTGCTGTTCTACGAGCCGGGCTATTACCTTGCGCATCCGCTGGAAATCCTCGCAGTATGGAAAGGCGGCATGGCTTTTCATGGCGGCATGCTCGGCGTGTTCGTCGCGATGGCGCTGTGGGGCCGCAAGTCGGGCAAAAGCTTTTTTCAGGTCACCGATTTCATCGCCCCGCTGGTGCCGCTGGGCCTCATGGCCGGCCGCATCGGCAATTTCATCAACGGCGAATTGTGGGGCCGGGCGGCCGACCCGGCCTTGCCCTGGTCCATGATTTTTCCGCACGTCGACAGCTTGCCGCGCCACCCCTCACCGCTGTATCAGGCGGCCGGAGAGGGCTTGCTGCTGTTCGTCATCCTGTGGCTGTTCTCGGCGCGCCAGCGGGCAGTGGGAGCGGTGTCGGGCATGTTCATGATCGGCTACGGCGTGCTGCGCTTTGCCGCCGAGTATTTCCGCGAACCCGATCACGGCATCTTCGGCGTGTCCTACGTCGTCAGCATGGGGCAGTGGCTGTCCCTGCCGATGATCCTGTTCGGGCTCTGGTTGTTGTTGAAGAAGCCCGCCGGCCGGTGAGCGACGCTCAAGCGCTGCGACTGTGCGTTACGCGCTTTACGCCAGTCCGCGTCGCAAGTCAGCCAGATAGCGCAAGCCGGCAATCGCGCGACTGCCGTACCACGACACCATTTCGCCGTCGATCCGGGCTACCGGTCGCTGCGCCAGCGCGGCGATTTCGGTCAGGTCGCGATCGGTGAAGGCATAGGGTTCGGAGGGCAGCAGCACGCGCTCGACATCCGCCAGCCAAGGTTCATCCCATTCAAACACCGGAAAACGCACCGGGGCGTGTGCCGGCAGCGTGTCCCAGCCGGCCGCCGCGAGCATGGCGGCGATGTAGGTGTCGCGCCGGACGGTCATCCATGGATCGCGCCAGATCGGGTAGAGCACCGCCTCGCGGGGCAGTGCCGCCGTCACGGCGGCAAGTTCGTCGCGTGCCGCGCTGAACTCTGTTGCGAGCCTTGTTGCCTCCGCCTCGCGTCGGAAGATTCCGCCGAGCAGTGCATACAGGCCAAGATTGTCATCCACGGTTTGCGGATGCACCACCACCACCTGCGGCACGAAATGCGCCATGGCTTCGACGGCCTCGCGCCGGTTCTCGTCGATGTCGGCGATCAGGTGGGTCGGCGTCAGTTTCCGGACCACGTCGAGTTTGACGTCCTTGGTCCCGCCGACCTTCGGCACTGCCCGCAGAGCCTCTTTTGGGTGGACGCAGAAGCCGGTGCGGCCCACCAGGCGATCCGCCAGCCCGAGGTCGCAGATGAGTTCCGTCAGGCTCGGCACCAGGCTGACGATGCGCGGTCTGCCGTCAAAAGGCTGATGCTCGCACCCGAGCGCGTCGACCAGCGGCATTACAAGTCGAGCCCGCGCGGCTTCCTTCCGCTGCGGGCGAAAATAGCGTCGAACACGGGGTTGGGCAGCAGGCGCATGAGCTTGGCGACCACGCCCATCTGCCAGGGAATCACCGTGTAGCTGGTACCGCGTTCGATGGCGTGAACGAAACGGCGGGCCGCTTCATCGGCCGCCAGAATAAACGGCATCGGATAAGGGTTAACGGCCGTCATCGGCGTCGCGATATAGCCGGGCACGATGGTGACCACCTTGACGCCGCTGCCGCGCAATTCGACGCGCAGGGATTCCAGGTAGGCGATGCTGGCGGCCTTCGACGCCGAGTAGGCGCCGGCACCCGGCAGGCCGCGGATGCCAGCCACGGAAGCGATTCCCACCAGGCGGCCGCTGCCGCGTGCCTTCATGGCCGCGATGAAGGGCTGAAAAGTCTGCACCATGCCCAGTACGTTGGTCTGGAAGACACGGTGGAAAGCCGGCAGATCGTCGGCTTCATCGCCCAGCGTCCCTACCGAGATACCGGCGTTGGCGATGACGATGTCCGGAGCGCCGTAGCGCGCGATGAAATCCGCGGCGGCGGCCTGCAATGCCGTCGCGTCGGCGACATCCAGCGGGTAGCTGTCGTGCTCGCCGGGAAGGGCTGCAACCAGTTCGGAAAGTCGGTTCTGGCGCCGCGCCGCCAGGCCCAGCGTGGCTCCCGAGGCCGCGTAATGACGGGCCAGCGCCTCGCCAATGCCGCTCGATGCACCGGTCAAAAAAACGCGCACAGCTTGAGGGATTACTTGCGGCCGGCTTCGGCGCGGACGCGCGCGATCAACTGGTCGATGTTGGCCAGTAGCTGGTCGTAGTCGCCGGGCGTCAGCGCGAGATATCGGCCATGCACCATCACCGCGGGGACGCCCGTCAGACCTGCCGCAGTGGTCAGGTCGCGCGCTTGCTGCACGCGTGTCTGGACGCCGAAGGATGACCATGTTTCGCTGAACTTCTTCGCATCGACACCCTTTTTCACTACCCATTCGAACATGATCTTTTCGTCATCGAGGCGCAGACGCTCGACGTGTGTTCCGGCGAACACTTCGCTGTGCAGCTTCTCCAGCTGATGCATGGCTTCCAGCGAGTAGTAAAGCCTGGCACCCGGCATCCATTTGTTGTTGGGGAATATCGCCGGTACGCGGCGGAAGCTGACATCGGCGGGCAGCTTCTTCACCCACGCCGCCAGAGCCGGTTCGAAGTCGAAACAATGCGGACAGCCGTACCAGAAGAATTCGGTGACTTCTATCTTGTTCTTGTCCGCGGTCAGTGGCGGATTGATCGCACGGAAATCAACCCCCTCCTTCAGTTCGGCAGCTCCCGCGCCGACTGCAGCGAACAATCCAAGCGTCGCCAGAATTGCTGCCAGAACTCCACGCCATGCCTTCATTGCCGCCTCCTATTCCTTTTGCTTGATGACGGTGCCCTGCACTCCGGTCTGGGACAACAAAGTGCGCGCCCGGTTCATTTCTTCGGGACTGCGGAAGGGACCGACACGCACGCGATGCATGGTGCCCTTCTCGGGGATGCTGACTTCCTGCACGCTGGCCTCGAGACCGGTAAGCGCGAGCTTGGCCTTGAGGTTGTCGGCATCGGCCGCTTTCTGGAAAGCGCCGACCTGGAGGAAGAAGATTTCGGTCGGCACCGGCTTGGCGTCTACCACGGGCGCCGCCGGTGTTGCCGGAACCGCCTGCGTTGCGGGAGTCGTCGGACTCGGCGCGGCAGACCCGGTGGTCGCCGGCTGCTTGCCTTCGAGGATGCCGTAGAACTCGAAACGCTGCTTTTCGTTGGGCTTGTCGCCGGGCTTGCCGGGCAGCGCTGCAGGCGTTTGTGGTGCGGTCGCGGGACTGCCGGGTGTTGCGGGCTTATCCTTTTCGCTCTTTGGTGCGCCCTCGTACTTGTTGAGGAAGGGCAGCGGAGATTTGTTGAGATACCAGACCACGCCAAAGGCGATCAATACGCCGACGACGAGGCCGAGGAAAATGCCGAGCACGGTGCCGCCGCCACTCTTCTTTTGCGGTGCGCGTTTGCTCGATGCCGGGCGCGAGGTCTTGTCGGAGTTCTTGTCGAATTTACTCATGGTCACATGCTCACCGGTTGCGAAACCCCAAGCAGGGAAAGACCGTTCTGCAGCACCTGTCGGGTTGCCAATGCCAGCGCCAGGCGCGCATGGCGCATCGCCTCGTCGTCTACCAGCACCCGCTCGGCGTTGTACCAGCTGTGAAAATCACCGGCCAGGTCCTTCAGGTAAAAGGCCAGCGCATGCGGCGCATAGTCGCGCGATGCCTGCTGAATCAGTTCGGGGAACTCGGCCAGCCGCGCGCATAGTGCGGTTTCCCGCTCATGCAGCAGCGGCGCCAGGTCGGCACGGGCCAGCAGGGACTGATCGCCATCCCACTGCGCCAGCACCGAGCAGATTCTGGCATGGGCGTACTGCACGTAGTACACCGGGTTGTCATTGCTTTCCGACTTCGCCAGGTCGAGATCGAAATCCAGCGCCTGATCGCTCTTGCGCAGCATGTAGAAAAAACGGCAGGCGTCATTGCCGACTTCCTCGCGCAACTGGCGCAAGGTCACGTACTCGCCGGAGCGGGTGGACATCGAGGCCTTCTGGCCGTCGCGGAACAGGCTGACAAACTGCACCAGTGTCACGTCGAGCCGGTCGGCATTGGCTCCGGAGGCGCTGAGCGCACCCTTGACGCGCGGGATGTAGCCGTGATGATCGGCGCCCCAGACGTCGATCACCTTGTCGAAGCCGCGTTCGAATTTGTTCAGGTGATAGGCGATGTCGGAGGCAAAGTAGGTATAGAGGCCGTTGTCGCGCTGGACCACGCGGTCCTTCTCGTCGCCGAAGGCCGTCGAGCTGAACCACTTGGCGCCGTCCTGCAGGTAGATGTGGCCGGACTGCTCCAGCGCCGCGACGGCGCGCGTCACCATGCCGGTGTCGAACAGGCTGCGTTCGGAGAACCATACATCGAAATGCACGCCGAACTCTTCCAGGTCGGCGCGGCAATCCGCCAGTTGCTCGGAGAGCACATGGCCGTGAATGTAGGCCCAGTCTTCGCCCAGCAGGTCCTTGCCGGCGAGGATCATGCCGTCGAGCCGGGCTTCGGCGTCTTCCGTATCCGGCACGCAGGCCAGCACTGCCTCGGCGGGATGCACATAGCGGTCGCCGTGGGCCTGCTTGATCTGCTCCGCCATCTCGCGTACGTAGCCGCCCTGATAGGCGTTGGGCGGGAAGGGCAGGGGCTCGTCGAACAGTTCCAGATAGCGCAGCCAAGCGGACACCGCGAGGATGTCCATTTGCCGTCCGGCGTCATTGACGTAGTACTCGCGCGTCACGTCGTAGCCGGCGAAGGCCAGCAGCGAGGCCAGGCTGGCGCCATACGCCGCGCCGCGGCCATGACCGACGTGCAGCGGGCCGGTGGGATTGGCGGAAACGAATTCGACCTGCAGCTTGACCCGGCTGGCCGGGCCGCGACCGAAATCGTGTCCGGCCGCGAGTACCGCGCCGACCACGGCGGTGCGCGCCGCCGCGGACAGGGTGAAATTGATGAAGCCGGCGCCGGCGATCTCGACCTTGATCACGGCAGCGGATGGCGGCAATTCGCGCACCAGGCGCTCGGCAATCTGGCGCGGATTGGTTTTCAGTTCGCGCGCCAGCTGCATCGCCAGATTGCTGGCAAAGTCGCCGTGGCTGGCCTGTTTGGGGCGCTCGAGGAGGATTTCGACGCCGAACTGTTCGGGCGCCACGCTGCCGAGCGCGGTGCGCAGCAGATCGGTGAGATGCTGACGGACGTCCAAGGAAATGCCGGTGGGTGCGCTGGATGCAGCCATATCAAGAGTTCGCAAGGTCAAAGGTAGGCAGCGGGTAAGCGGTGAATTATACTTCCCGATTCTTGTCCGCCCCAGACCCCCGTGCGCATCTTCCGCCTGATCCGTATCGCCCGCGTCGCCTACCTCTACGGGCTCGACAGTCTGGTCCTCGAACACGAGCTCGAGCCGAGCTTTCGCGCCCGCATGCTGTTCGCCGCGCAGCGGCTGATGTTCTGGCGCGATCTCTCGGCGCCGCGTGCCGTGCGGCTAAGGCAGGCGCTGGAAGATCTGGGCCCGATTTTCGTCAAGTTCGGCCAGTTGCTGTCCACCCGGCGCGATCTGCTGCCGCTGGATATCGCCGACGAACTGGCAAAACTGCAGGACCGCGTGCCGCCGTTTGCGTCGGAGCTGGCCATCGCGGAACTGGAAAAGGCCTACGGCAAACCGGTGGATCAGGTCTTCGCGGAATTCGACCGGGAACCCGTCGCCTCGGCCTCGGTGGCGCAAGTGCATTTCGCGGTGCTGCCGGACGGCCGCGAAGTCGCCGTGAAAATCCTGCGGCCAGGCATCCAGCCGGTAATCGAGCACGATATCGCGCTGCTGCAGGTCGCCGCCAGCCTGCTCGAAACGCTCTGGGCCGATGGCCGGCGGCTCAAGCCGCGCGAGGTGGTTGCCGAGTTCGACAAGTACCTGCACTACGAGCTGGACCTGATGCGCGAGGCGGCAAATTGTTCGCAACTGCGGCGCAATTTCGAGGGCTCCGACCTGCTGATCCTGCCCGAGGTGCATTGGGACTGGTGCACGCAGAGCGTGATGGTCATGGAGCGCATGCACGGCACGACGATTTCGCAGATCGATGCGCTGCGCGAGAAGGGCGTCGATATTCCGCGCCTGGCCCGCGCCGGGGTCGAGATTTTTTTCACCCAGGTGTTCCGCGATGGCTTCTTCCATGCCGACATGCATCCGGGCAACATCTTTGTCGCCACCGAAGGCGTGCGCAAGGGCTGCTACATCGCGCTCGATTTCGGCATCGTCGGGACCTTGTCGGATAGCGACAAGAACTACCTGGCGCAGAATTTCCTGGCTTTCTTCCGGCGCGACTACAAGCGCGTCGCCGAAGTGCACATCGAATCCGGCTGGGCGCCGAAGGAAACCCGGGTCGACGAGTTCGAGGCGGCGATCCGTTCCGTGTGCGAACCCTTTTTCGATCGGCCGCTGAAGGACATTTCCCTTGGCCGTGTGCTGCTGCGCCTGTTCCAGACCTCGCGCCAGTTCAACGTGGAAATCCAGCCGCAACTGGTGCTGCTGCAAAAGACCCTGCTCAACGTCGAAGGTCTCGGCCGCGAACTCGATCCCGAACTCGATTTGTGGAAGACGGCGCTGCCCTTTCTGGAGCGCTGGATGAGCGAGCAACTGGGCTGGCTGGCGCTGGAAAACAACATCAAGCGCGAGGCCGCCAGCTGGGCCAAGTTGCTGCCCACGTTGCCGCGGCTGGTGCATCAGGCACTGATGGCCACCGCGACGCCGGCGCCCAACCTGGAACTGGAGAGCCTGGCCGCGGAGATACGCAGCATGCGCCAGATGCTATGGCTGGCCTTTGCGGTCGCTGCTTTTGCGCTGGGCTTCGCGATTCTGCAATAAGGAGGATTCCAGATGCTGGTCTGGTTCGTCGTGCTCTATCTGATGGTGTCGGTCGGCATCGGATTGTTTGCCGCCACGCGCGTCCATAACGCCAGGGATTTCGCCGTCGCCGGCCGCAGCCTGCCGCTGCCGGTGGTGATGGCCACGGTATTCGCTACATGGTTCGGCGCCGAAGCGGTGTTCGGCGTCTCGGCCACCTTCGTCAAGGACGGCCTGACCGGCGTCGTCGCCGATCCCTTCGGCTCCTCGATGTGCCTGATCATCGCCGGCGTCATCTTCTCGCGCTACCTCTACAAGCTCAATATCATCACGCTGGGCGACTTCTACCGCATGCGCTACAACCGCACGGTGGAGGTAACCACCACGATCTGCATCGTGCTCTCGTATCTGGGCTGGGTCGCGGCGCAGATCAAGGCGATGGGGCTGATCTTCTTCGTCGTCACCGATGGCGCCGTCTCGCAGAACGCCGGCATGATTCTCGGCGCCGCCATCGTGCTCACCTACACCGTGTTCGGCGGCATGTTCTCGGTGGCGATCCTCGATTTCGTACAGATGGCGGTGTCGATGGGCGGTTTGCTGTTCATTGCCTGGACGGTCAGCGGCAAAGTCGGCGGTGGCGCCACGGCGGTGATCGAGCATGCGCGTGCCGCGGGAAAGCTGGAGTTTTTCCCGCCGCCCGACCCGTGGCTGTGGGTCACCTTCCTCGGCACCTGGATGACCATGATGCTGGGTTCGATTCCGCAGCAGGACGTGTTCCAGCGCATCACTTCGGCCAAGAGCGCGAACATCGCCCTGGCCGGCTCGATTCTCGGCGCTTCGATCTATTTCTGCTTCACCTTCGTGCCGATGTTCATCGCCTACTCGGCGACGCTGATCGACCCGGCGCTGTTCACCGCGCTCATGGCGAAAGACACGCAACTGGTGCTGCCCACGCTGGTCCTGCAACACACGCCGCTGTTCGCCCAGGTTCTGTTCTTCGGTGCGGTGCTGTCGGCCATCATGAGTTGCTCCTCGGCCACGTTGCTGGCGCCCTCGGTCACTTTTGCGGAGAACGTCATCAAGGGCTTCTACCCGAACATGGGCGACCACCAGTTCCTGCGCGTGATGCGCGGCTGCCTGATCGTATTCACCTGCATCGTCCTGGGCTTTGCGCTGAAGTCCGAGGCCTCGATTTTCAAGATGGTCGAAAGCGCCTACAAGGTCACCTTGGCGGGCGCTTTCGTGCCGCTGGCCGCCGGCATTTTCTGGCGCCGCGCGACGACGCAGGGCGCGCTGGCGGCGACCTTCGGCGGTCTGGTGTCCTGGGTGCTGATCGAAGTGATGATCGGCGAGGCCAGCCCGGTGCCGCCGCAATTGATCGGGCTAGGTATTTCGATCCTTGGCATGGTCGCTGGTTCGCTGCTGCCGCAATGGGTCGGCCACCACCTGCCGGGCCACGATCCGCACACCATACTGCATCACCATGCCGCCGCGCAGACCCATCATGCCGAGCCGGAACACAAGCACTGACCAGGCCGTCCGGTTAACGGACTGGCGGAAGCGGTGACTGTGGCACAAAGCACGCGCACCTACCTGACCCTCTACCTGACCGGCGGCTACCTGCTGCTGATCATCTACGCGAGTCTGTATCCCCTCGCCGGCTGGCACGACAGCGGCGGAGATGCCCTGGCCTTTCTCGGCGCGGCATGGCCGCGTTACACCACCGGTTTCGATCTGGTGATCAACGTGCTTGCCTACCTGCCCTTCGGCTTCTTTTGCACGGCGGCCTTGCGCCATCGCCTGGCGCCGTTCTCGGCGTGGCTGGCGGTGGTTCTGCTCGGCGCCTCTCTGAGCTTTGTCATGGAACTGCTGCAGAACTACTTGCCCAGCCGCGTGCCTTCCAATCTGGATCTGGCCTGCAACACGGCCGGCGCCTT
>JBIJDI010000248.1:0-4506 GCA_044344235.1 Sulfuritalea sp.
GGATGTAGCGCGTCCTGCCGCTGGCCTTTTCCGGCGCGTCCATCTTCGGGATGCGCTTGCCGATCAGGGAGTCCGGCTCAATGATGCGGGGTTTCTTTTCAGCGACGTTCATGATTTTGTCCTCGTCCTTACGCGCGGTCGGCCGCGACGATGGCGTCGACGATCTTCTTGTAACCGGTGCAGCGACACAGGTTGCCCTCTATGCCGCGCTTGACGCAGGCTTCGTCGGCATGCGGATGCTTGTGCAGAAAATGATCGGCCTGCATGATCATGCCCGGCGTGCAGAAGCCGCACTGCACCGCCCCGTGTTCGACGAAGGCCTCGCGCAGCGCGTCGGCCTTGCTGTCGTTGGCCAGACCCTCGATGGTGGTCACATTGCGGCCGTCGCAATCGACGGCGAACATCAAACAGGAATTCAGCGAAACGCCGTCGACCTGGATGGTGCAGGCGCCGCACTCGCCTTCGCCGCAGCCGTACTTGGTGCCGGTGAGGCCGATCACGTCGCGCAGCATGGCGAGGGCATTCATGGTCACATCCACGGTCACCTGGTGCTTGACGCCGTTCAGGGTGAATTCGATGTCATGCTTGAGCGACATGGCTGAGTATCCTCTTGGTGATGTTATGGATCATTTCCTTGCGATACCAGGCCGTGGCGCGCACGTCGTCGATCGGTTTGACTTCGTCCCTGGCGACCGCTGCCACCTGGTCTATGGTCGCCGCGTCCAGGCGTTTGCCTTCGAGGGCCTGCTCGGTCAGCGCGGCGCGCACCGGCGTCGGCGCGACGGCGCCGAAGGCGACCCTTACATTGGACAGGATGCCTTTCTCGAGAGTGCCGCCGACGCCGATGGAAATCGTCGAGATGTCCAATGCCGGCCGGGTTCCGAGTTTGTAGAAACGGGCGACATGGCCCGGCGCCGGCAGCGGGATGCGCACGCCGGTGACCAGTTCGCACAGCGAGCGGCGCGTCTTGCCGGGACCCACGAAAAAGGTCGCCAGCGGCATGCAGTGGCTGTAAAGCTTGGCCTCCGGCATCGAGGCCAGTTCCACGCAAGCATCGAGCACGAGGAGCGGGATCAGCGTGTCGCCGGCCGGCGAGGCGTTGCAGATGTTGCCGCCGATGGTGCCGGCGTTGCGGATCTGGTCGCTGGCGAAGTGGTCGCAGGCCTCGACCAGCACCGGCAGATGCTCTCGTACCAGTGGGTGTTCCATGATCTCGGTAATCGTCGCCAGGGCGCCGATGCGGATTTCCTTGCCTTCCAGCGTGATGCCGGACAGTTGCGGAATATGGCGGATGTTCATCAGCGTGTGCTTGATCTTGATCCGGCCCGCCTGGCTTTGTGGCGTCAGGTCGGTGCCGCCAGCAAGTATCGTCACATCGCCGTCCTTGAGGCACTCGACGGCCTGGTCGAGGCTGGTGGGTGCGAAGTAGTGTTTCAGTTCGGTCATTTGGTGTTCTTCCTCAGAAGCGAATCGGCTCTTGGTAGCGCCCGAATACGTTGACAAGTTCTTTCGTCATTTCGCCGACGCTGGCGTAGGCTTTGACCGCGTCAACCAGCGCCGGCATGACATTGCGGCCGGCCGCCGCATCCGCGCGCAGACGGGTCAGCGCGGCATCGACGGCCTTATTGTCGCGTTCGGCACGGATGCGCTTGAGGCTGTCGATCTGCACCCGGGCATCGTCTTCGTTATAGGGGTGGAACTCGACCGGGTGGTCCTCCTCTTGTTCGTTCTTGTAGCAGTTGACGCCGACCTTTGGGAATTCGCCCGACTCGATCTTGCGATGCATGCCATACGCCTGGGCCGAGACCTTGGCCTGGATGGTGCCCTCGGCCACCATCTTGACGATGCCGCCCTGGGCATCGACCTCGGCCATGATCTCTTCCATTTTCTTGCGCATCTCGTTGGTCATGGTCTCGACATAGAACGAACCCGCCAGAGGATCGACCGTTTCGGTCAGACCCATTTCCTCGATCAGCAACTGCATGGTGCGCAGGGAAATGCGCGCCGAGTACTCGGTGGGAATCGTGTAGGCCTCGTCGTAGGAACACAGGGCCATGGTCTGCGTGCCGGACAGCGCCGAAATCAGGGCGTAGTAAGCGCCGCGCACGATGTTCACTTCGGGCTGTTCGAAGGTCAGGCCGCCGCCGCCGCCTGCGGCGATCATGCGCAGCCACATCGATCCCGGTTTTTCCGCGCCGTATTCTTCCTTCATGATCTTGGCCCACAGTCCGCGGCCGGCGCGGAACTTGCACACCTGCTCGAAGATGTTGCCGAAGATATTGAAGTTGTATGAGAGGCGTCCGGCAAATTCGTCCACCGGCAGGCCGCGCCTGATCGCGTCGTCGGCATAGGCCTTGGCGATGCAAAAGGCATAGGCAATTTCCTGGGCCGGCGTCGCCCCGGATTCGCGGATGTGGTAGCCGCAGACCGATACCGGGGTGTATTTCGGTGCGTGCGTGGCGCAGTATTCGATGGTGTCGCCGACCAGACGGATCGAGGGCTCTACCGGGAAGATCCAGGTGCCGCGCCCGATGAATTCCTTGAGGATGTCGTTCTGCGCCGTGCCACGTAATTCCTTGATGTCGTAGCCGCGTTTTTCCGCCATCGCGAGATACATCGCGATGAGGATTGCAGCGGCGCCGTTGATGGTCAGCGACACGGTGATCTTTTTCAGGTCGATGCCGTCGAAGGCGATCTCGAAATCACGCAGGGTGTCGATCGACATGCCGACGCGGCCGATCTCGCCTTCGGCGAGCGGATCGTCGGAATCGAGTCCGATCTGGGTCGGGAGGTCGAAGGCGACGTTGAGCCCGGTCTGGCCGTTGGCGATCAGGTACTTGAAGCGCTGGTTGGTATCGGCCGGATTGCCGAAGCCGGCATACTGGCGCATGGTCCATGGCTGCTTGCGGTACATCTCGCGGTGGATGCCGCGGGTGAAGGGATACTGGCCGGGTTCGCCGACCATTTCCATGCCGCCGCTGGCCTCGACGTCCGCCGCGGTATAGAGCGGCTTGACCTCGATGCCTGACTCGTTGACGACTTTCTTCATTGCGGGTTTCTGCGGGGCATTCATTTCACATTGCTCCGGATGAACTCGGTGATGGCGTCGAGTTTCGAGCCCGAGGGGAAGATTCCCTTGAAACCCAGTTCGCGCAGTGCCGCGTGGTCCTGCGCGGGCAGGTTGCCGCCGATCACCCAGAGCTTGTCGGTGAGGTGATTGGCTTCGAGCAGGGGCTTCAGCTTGCGGCAGAAGGGGATATGCGAGCCGGCCATGGAGGATAGCGAAATCACATCGACGTCCTCTTCCAATGCGATGCGAGCGATCTGTTCTGGGGTCTGGCGCAGGCCGGTGTAGATCACCTCGAAGCCGGCGTCCATCATGGCGCGCGCGACGACCTTGGCGCCCTGGTCGTGGCCGTCGAGGCCGGGTTTTCCCAGTAGAACCTTGATGTGACGCTGGTTCACGCCGATACCTCCTTGGCAATGATGAGTTTCAGCATCTCGCTGGTGCCGCCACCGATCAGGGTGAAGCGCACGTCGCGCAGGTAGCGCTGAATGGGATATTCCATGGCGTAGCCGTAGGAGGCGAAGACTCGCGCCGCTTTGTCGCAGACCGTGGCGGCGGTTTCGGTGGCGAACAGCTTGGCCATCGCGGCTTCCTTGTGGTAAGGCTTGCCTGCGTCGCGCCGCCACGCCGCGTAATACACCAGGTGTTCGGCGGCTTCGAGTTCGGTGGCCATTTCGGCCAGCTTCATCTGGATCGCCTGATAGCGGTTGATCGCCTTGCCGAACTGTTTGCGCTCGGCGGCATAGCGCACCGCCTCGCCGAGCGCGGCGCGCGCCACGCCAAGGCCCATGGCGCCGGTGATGATGCGGATCTCGCCCAGGGTCTTGCGCAGATGGCCTTCGCCGTCGCCTTCCTCCTTCGACAGTCGATGGCTGTCGGGAACGAAGCATTCATCGAAGGCCACTTCGGACGTCGGCAGCGCCCAGACGCCCATCTTGTGGATCTCGCGGCCGACGGTGATGCCCTTGAACTGCTTCTCGACCAGAAAGATGGTGAGCTTCTTCTCCTCGCCGGCCTTGGCGAAGACGGTGAAAAAGTCCGCCACCGGGGCCGAGGTGATCCAGGTCTTCTGGCCGTTGATGACGTAACCGCCGTCTACCTTTTTCGCGGTGGTCGCGATCGAACCCAGGTCGGAGCCCGAGTTGGGCTCGGTCATGCAGATCGCACCGATCTTCTCACCGCGCAGCGCCGGCTTGAACAGGCGCTCGATGATGTCCTCGTTGCCCAGCAGGTGCAGGAACTTGGTGCCCATCAGGGATTGCATCGCCACGGCCCCGGCCAGCGACATCGAGCCGCGGGCAATTTCCTGCAGGGCGAGGCAGAACTCGGTGAGCGCCGTACCGCTGCCGCCGACTTCTTCGGGATAGCGCATGCCGAAGAAGCCGAGGTCGGCCAGTTCCTGGAACAGGGCACGCGGATAGACCTTCGCTTCGTCGAGC
>JBIJDI010000249.1:0-4496 GCA_044344235.1 Sulfuritalea sp.
GACAGAGATACAGCGTCCAAATTGTTCGAACTGGTCAATTTCATCGCCTACGATCGCATCTCTCGGCCAAAGCAGATCGCAGGCGTCTACGGCATGATCCCCGAAGGCAAGCGAAAGGCCATCGAAGTGCGCAACGCCAAGGCTACAGGTTCTGAATAGTGCCTATATTCTCGTTTCGTTCGATACTCCGAATGCTAGACGAACTGGCGCCCTTCCTCTGACTGCTTTGGAAGTTGGCTACTTCCGCTTAGGGCACAGAGCAGCCGGTGGTGCTCGCAAAAGAAATGACTGCTCATAGTCGCCGCCGTATCGCCAGCGCCGACTTTAGTGGATCGTGCCGGGGAACAGATCGATTCGCCAGCAAGCAAATCGGGCGAAGCCAGCCTTACAACTTCAAGCGCACAAAAATCCGCTCCGGGATGTGGCGAATGATGAGCAGTATCCAGCGCCAGAACCACGGCGTGTAGAGAACCTGCTTGCCGGACGCCATGGCCGCAACGATCTCGCGTGCCACGCGCTCCGGCGTCGCCCACAGCGGGCCGCCCTTGTCGAAGGCGGTGGTCATCGGCGTATCGACGAAGCCGGGCTTGATCAGCAGCACGCTGACACCCTTGGGCGCAAGGCGATTGCGCAAGCCCTCGAAAAAACGCTCGACCAGCGCCTTCGCCGCGCCGTATGTGTAGTTGCTCTGCCGACCGCGGTCGCCGGCGACCGAGCCGATGGCGGCGAGGCAGCCGCTGCCCTGCCGCTCGAACACGTTGGCGAGCCGGGCGGCCAGCGCAATCACGCTGAGGCCGTTGCCGGCGATTTCCGCCAGCGTCATGTCCACCGAGGCCTCGCAGGCCTTCTGGTCAGGCAGGGTCCCGTGCGCGATCAAGGCTGCATCGAGTTTTCCAAGGTGCGCAAGCGCGGCATCGAGCATGGCCTGATGACTGGCGGTATCGGTGGCGTCCATGACGCAGGTCGCCACCTGCACGCCATGCGCCTGCCCGCGCACCCGCAGGTCGTCGGCGATCATCGCCAGGCGTTCGGCGTTGCGGCCGACCAGGAACAGCTTCGCGCCATCCGCGGCCCAGAGGCGGGCGCAGTGTTCGGCAATCGCCGAGGTAGCGCCGATTATCAGAATGCTCTTCATTGCTGCTCCATGACGCGACGCCAGAAACTGGACGAAAACGCGGGGTCGACAAACTGCGTGAAACGCTCCAGGCCCGGACAGCCGGAGCGGAAAAGTGCTGCCGGCATGCGCGCGTCCTTGGCCGCATACAAGCGGCCGCCGGCGGCGGCGACAATGGCGTCGAGTCGATCAAACAGCCGCAGCGTGGTGGCGCCGCGATTCGGGAAATCGAAGGCGAGATCGGAGCCGGGCATCGGAAACGACAACATGCCGGGGCTGGCGACATCGCCGAAGGTTTTCAGCACGGCGAGAAACGAGCCCTCGCCCGAGGCGGCAATGGTTTGCAGGAATTCCGCCAGGGGCGCCTCCCCTCCCGGCAGCACGCACTGATACTGGAAAAAACCGGCACGGCCGTGCAGGCGGTTCCAGTGGAGAATGCCATCGAGCGGATAGAGGAAGGGCCCGTAAGGCACCGGCCCTTGCGCCAGCGGGCGATGGAAATAGGCGTTGTTGAAGGCGCTCAGGGTGGCGCGGTTCACCACCGAGAACGGCAGCGTCAGCGGAATGTTCAATGCGCGTGCCGGCTGTGGCGACGAGTCTTCGTTTTCGGCGTGGTTGCCGGAAATCATGATGCCGCGCGGCTGCGCGGCGAGGCAATCGATCCACGCCACCGTGTGCTCGCTGTCCAGTTCGGCCTGATGATTCAGGTCGAAGAATTGCCGCAGGCCGTGGAAACGCTCCTGGCGCTGGATGATGGAAAGGCTCGATACCCGGCGCAAATCGATCTCGGCCCAAGTAATCAAGCCGGTCAGCCCCAGCCCGCCGATGGTGGCGGCGAAGAATTCAGCGTTTTCGGTCGCGCTGCAGTACAGACGTTCGCCGTCCGAGCGCAGCAATTCAAAGCCGACGACATGGCGGCCGAAGGTGCCAGCGCGATGGTGGTTCTTGCCGTGCACGTCGTTGGCGATTGCGCCGCCGATCGTGACGAATCGCGTGCCCGGCGTCACCGGCAGGAACCAGCCTTGCGGCGTCACCAGATCGAGAATTTCCGACAACAGCACGCCGGACTCGACGCGCAGCCTGCCACTGGTCCCGTCGAAGGCCATGAAGCGGTCCAGGCTGCGCGTATGGATCGTGGTGCCGCCCCCATTGACGCAGACATCGCCGTAGCTGCGGCCGTTGCCCCAGGCCAGCAGCGGCCTGCCGGCCGGAAGGCCGGCGCTGCGCGACGGCAGTCGCACCACTTCCCGCGCGGCAGCGAAGGCGAGGTTGCCCCACGAACGCATCACGCCATCACCTTGTGCCGAACGAGCATCATCAATCGGATTTTGCCTGCATCTGTGCCTTCTTTTCGCTCCCGAGGCTTTGTCGTACCGCGGCCATGGCAGGCGTGCTGTAGCGAACGGCAAGGGCAAGCGCCTTGTTGCCGCCATCCCAATCGCCCCGTTCATAGAGCAGCGTCGCCAGGTTGAAATGTGCCTGGCTGTAATGGGGTGTCAATGAAATGGCCCGACGCAAGGCCTGTTCCGCTTCGTCCCGGCGCGACTGCCTCAGGTAAATGGAACCCAGGCTGTTGTAGGCATTGCCCAGATCATGGCGACCGTTGGCCACGCCCTGCCTTGATCCATACAGTTCGATCGCGCGCCGGGCCAATCGCTCGGCCTCGTCATAGTGCCCCTGCCGTGCCAGGGCAAGCGCAAGGTTTTCGGCGGTCGATGCAACTTCCGGCCCGCTGGCCAGCAGCGCGCGGGCGACGGCAACGACTTCCTTGTCCCGGCCTGCAACCGTGGTGCCGGGCCTCGAGCAACTGGTTGTCCAGTGTGCCCCCCAGGTGGCTCCCGTCACCATGATGGCCATCGTCAAGGTTGAATCCGGCGGCAATCCGCTGGCGCTCAACGTCAACGGATCACGCCGACTGGCCCGCCAGCCGCAATCGAAAGCGGAAGCCCTGGCCTGGTCCGAATGGCTGATCAGCCGGGGCTATTCGATCGATATGGGCCTGGCCCAGGTAAATTCGGCGAATCTGGCCAGGCTCCACACAAACATCCGCGCCATGTTTGATCCTTGCGCGAACCTGGCCGCCGGGGCAAGCATCCTGAGCAGCGAATATGCCAATGCAAGCCGCCGCATGGGCACCGGACAAGGCGCGCTGCGGGCAGCGCTTTCTGCATACAACACCGGCAACCATCGCGCTGGAATCGCCAACGGTTATGTCGCCAGGGTCAGCGCCGCCGCCCGCCCTGACAGGCGCAGCACCATTGCGCCGCCGTTGCGGATGGCCGCCATTGCCGAGGGCGAAACGACCGCATCACCACGAGTCTTCTGGGCCAGACGCTAGCTGGCCGTCGGCCGCAGTCCGGCGACAGGTTTCATTTGAGCGTCCACTCCCCGCCGCACTTGCGGCACTGGACATGCAACCACAGGCCGCCGCCATGATTCTCAAGCGCAGGATCGCCTCCATCCGGCAACGGAGCCGGTCCGGAAGAAAGCACCTTGAACTTGCCATAGGCTTCGCATTTGGGGCATACGGCCTGCTCGCCGAGACGCTCGGCAATCTCCAGCAACAGGTGGTAGCGCTTCCAGCTGAACCAGGTGACGGCCAGTCCGCCCAGCGCCAGCAACGCTCCTGAGCTGCGCGATCCGGCACCGCCGCCGGCGACTTCGATTCCGCTGACGAAAACGATGAGTCCAAGAAACCAGCTGACCAGCCATGCATGACAATCGATCAGCTGCCGTTCATACCAGCGCCGAAAGCCGTCTGTCCGAATGCGATCGAGCGAAGCCACGGCGCCTCCTGTGATTCCCGTGCCCACAGCATAGGCTGTCGCCATGACGCTCGCAACCGCATTGGAAATATGGCTATTCGGCCCCACCCAGGCACCGTGGCGGACACATTTGCCAGAAATATTTCGCGGCTATAATCCGCCGAGCATTTGCCTGCCTGAAACTGTCAGGAACTCAATGACCCAATGGCTGTCGAACGCATCGGACTCATCTCACAGGAGGGCTTCAAAACCATGGAAAACGTCCATACGTATTCACAAACTGGAGCGCTGGATATTGCCCAAAAGCAGAATCGCGTTCTGCGCAATACCTATGCCCTGCTCGCGCTGTCGATGGCGCCCACCGTTGCCGGTGCGCTGATCGGCGTGCAGTTGAAGTTTTCCTTTTTCGCCGGCAGCCCGTTCATTGCCTTCATGCTGTTCCTCGGCGTAGCCTGGGGCTTCATGTGGGGTATCGAGCGCACCAAGAACAGTGGCATGGGCGTGGCATTGCTGCTCGGTTTCACCTTCTTCATGGGCCTGATGCTCTCGCGCATCCTGCAGGTCGCCCTCGGATTTTCCAACGGCGGCACGCTGATCGCCATGGCTGCCGGCGGGAC
>JBIJDI010000250.1:0-4490 GCA_044344235.1 Sulfuritalea sp.
GCCCTTCTCCATCGCGGCAGGCGAAGTAGTGCAGGCCCGCCCAGGCCGAGGTTTGCGCCGCGCTGGTGCCGTAGTCGTCGCGGCAGGCGTAGTCGGTCAGCCAGTGCAGGCCGGGCGCGGTGTAGCCTTCCTGCAGCAGCCAGTCGCGCATCGTGATGCGGTCGAGCGCGAGCAGCTTCGGATCGCGGCTCGACAGCGCAAGTGGCAGGGCGAAAGCGCGGCGGCCGGCACCATCGCGTTTCTGCCGCAACCCGGCGATGAATTCCTGGAAGCGGACGTATTGGGCGCGCTCGCCTTGCGGCACGCCCAGCGTCGGCCACAAACCTTCCTGCCAATAGCCGTTGGTATATAGCCGCTCCTGCGGCGCATGACACAGATACTTTTCGTCGTAGGCGGGGTGCGCGGCATCCGGATCACCCTGCAGTGCGCCGAGTTCGGCGAGCAACTGGCGCGTGGCTCGCGCCTCGCGCGGCGGCAGCGGCAGATAGTGGGCGCCCAGCGGATGGGATGAGACCTCGTTTTTCCCGGCGCGCGAATTGCCGCCGGCCTCGCCTTCCATTTCGAGCAGCAGAAAATCGTCGCAGCCCGAGCGCGCGAGTTTCCACGCCGCAGATAGCCCGCCGATGCCGCCGCCGACAATTGCCACCGTGGTGCGGCGGGTTTCCGTGGGGGCGGGGAAGTCAGGCTTGCGCAGACGATGGCCGAGCGCGTCGTTGGCGCCAGAGAGCATCCCCGGCGGCAGGGGCGGGGCGGCCTTCGAACCACAAGCTGCCAAGGTCGCGGCGGCCGACGCCGCTGCAAGAAACTCGCGTCGGTGCATGGGGTCAGTGGTAGTCGTCTTCTCGTTGGTGCCGGACAGCCAGAATCGTTACATGGCGGTCACCCTCGATCTCGAACAGCGCGACATAGCCGGAGTTGCCGAAGGGGATGATCAGTTCGCGCAGGAAAGGATCGCCTGCACCGCTTTGTGCCTTGCGACAGGAAAAGGGGAATATCTGCAGCAACTCGACGGCCTTGGCGATCGCCAGCTCGGCGCGTTCTGCTGCGCCGATGTCTCGTTCGATCAGGTAGTCGAACAGACGCAGCAAATCCGCTTCCGCTTCCCCCGTGAAGCGGACCACGAACTTCTTCATTTGGCGCTAGCCGCCTTCTTCCGGGCGCTCTTCAGGCGTCGGTCCAGTTTGCCGAGGACGGTTGCTGCCGTTACGTAGCGGCCCGATGTGCGTGCCGCGTCACGTGACGCGAGGCCGCGCGCGATAAATGCCGCCTGCGCCCGGCGGTACTCGACGTTGCGCCGCACTGCATCTTCGACGAAGCCGGAAAGGGTTTCGCCATCGACCAGCAATTCTTCAGCAGCCTGGCGCAGTTCGGGCGGGACGCGGACGGCAGGGATGGCAGCAGTTTTCATGGCAGTCTCCGTGCATTACATTTGTGATGCAATGGTGCCAGTTAGACGAACGGGAATCAAGCGTTCAATGCGCCTGCACCCGGCCCCACTCGCGCTCGAAGATGCGCACCAGGTTCTGATTGTCGAGGCGGTTGGGTTCGGCGGCAACGCGCGCCATGTCGGCGGGAAAGTGGAACAGCGCCGGCAGCGCATCGGGCGTGACGAAGCGCGTTGGCACCGAGATGCTTGTCGGTGGGCGGTACTCGCGCCGACCGGCGAGGATGTAGCCCCATTCGCCGAAGCTTGGTACCAGCGCGTGATAAGGCGCGGTCTGCCAGCCGGCGGCTTCGAGCGTGGCAACCACGGTCCAGAAGCTCTCCCGCGCGTACATCGGCGAGGTGGCCTGGACCACGATGCGGCCGGTTTCGGCGACGTGCTGTTTCAGCAGGCGGTAGAAGGCGGTCGAGTAAAGCTTGCCGAGGCTGTGGTTCGACGGATCGGGGAAGTCCGCGACGACGAAATCGAACATTTCCTGCGTCTGCTCCAGCCATTGCAGGGCGTCGGCATTGACGATCTTCAGCTTCCTGGAAGCCAGTGCGTCGCCGTTCAGTTCGCGCAGCATGGGCGATTGCGAAAACAGTTCGGTCATGCGCGGATCGAGATCGACCAGCGTGATGCTATCGACCTGCGGATACTTGAGTATCTCGCGTACCGCCATGCCGTCGCCGCCGCCCAGTACCAGCACCTTGCGCGCGCCGGGCAAGGCAGCCATGCCCGGATGCACCAGCGCTTCGTGGTAGCGATATTCGTCGCGCGAGGAAAACTGCAGGTTGTGGTTGAGGTAGAGCCGCGACTCGTCGCGCCAGCGCGTGACGACGATGCGCTGATAGGGGCTGGATTCGGCGTGGACGATGTCCTCGTTGTAGAGATTGGCCTCGGCCAGGCTGACGAAAGTTCCGGCGAAGCCGAAGCCGACCGCGAGGAAAGCGATCACCGCGACGCATTGCGCACGCAAACCGGCCAGCGGCCCGATTTGTGCGCGGAATAGCCACAGTGCCCAAGCCGCAACCAAGGCGTTCAACAGGCCGAACAGCAGCGCGCTACGCACCAGCCCGAGATGAGGCGCAAGCAGCAGCGGGAACAGCACCGACACGGCCAGCGCACCGATGTAGTCGAAAGTCAGCACCTGCGCCACCAGATCCTTGAAGGCCACTTCGCGCTTGAGGATGCGCATGATCAGCGGAATTTCGAGGCCGACCAGGATGCCGATCAGCAGCACCAGCCCATAGAGCGTGAAACGGAAGGGTCCGGCGTGCAGCGTGAACAAGAGAAACAGCAGCCCCGCCGAAAGGCCGCCGAGCAGGCCGACCAGCAGCTCGATCTGGATGAAGCGCACCAGCAAATTGCCGCCGACATATTTGGAGAGCCAGGAGCCGATGCCCATGGCGAACAGGTAGACGCCGATCACGGTGGAAAACTGCATCACCGAATCGCCCAGCAGGTAGCTCGCCAGCGCGCCGGCGATCAGCTCATAGGCCAGCCCGCAGGAGGCGACGATAAAAACGGAAACCAGCAGGGGACGCTGCATTAGCGCAATGTCATTTGTGGAACGCCCGCGCCGCGTTGGCGGAGCGCACGGGCTGTGCGTCGGCGTTCTCCGAGAACATGCTCCAGCCCAGGTATTGGCCGTAGTTGAACAGCGTGAAAGCCGCCAGGCTGAGGATCATCGCGACGCGCTGCATCAGTCGTCCCCTCCGGAATCGCTGTCACTGTCGCTGCCGCTGTCGGCGCTGGGTTCGGTGCCGTTCGACAAGTAGTCCGCATCCTTCCAGCGTTCGTTCTCGAAGGCGCTCATGCGGTAGCGGCTGAACAGCGGGAAGGCAGCGAGGAAAATCAGCAGGAAGAAGAAATTGCTCCATGCCGCCTGGTCGCGGATGACCTTGACGCGGTCGGAAACGGCAACGGGTTTCTCGGCGGAGATTTCCGGATCGATGACGAAGTAGTAGGTGCCGGCAGGCAGGTCACGGAACACCAGTTCGCGCGTCTTGTCGCCCTCGCTCCAACTGTCGCCACCGTCCGAGCCGTGCCAGTAGGCGACATCGCTTTGCGCCACCCAGGCGCGGCCGCTCTTCTTGTCGACCAGTGTCAGGTTCAGCCCGAGCCAGTTGTTGTCGAGATCGGTCTCGTGGCGCAGCACGAGGTTGCGTGCATCCTTGTCGAGCTGGAAGGTCTGGGTGGTGACGGGCTCGTCGTTCTGCGGCGTGAACACCAGGCGCTGGTCGAGCAGCGTGCGGCCCCCCAGGAAGAAGAACCAGATCAACTGTGCGGCGACGGTAAGGGCCAGAAACTTCCAGAAGTTGCCGCAGACGCGGCGATGATTTTCCGTGCGCGGATTCGGCTGGTTCATGCCGATGCCTTTCGGCGCCGGTAGTGGCGTCTTGAGCTTGAAGGCGGCGGCGATTTCTTCCGACGGCAGGTAGTCGCTCTGCGACCAACTGGTTTCGTTGTGGCTCGATTCGCGGCTGATCATTTTCGGCGGCGCGATGAAGTCGATGATTTCCCAGGTTTCGCCGATGCTGACCTTCCAGGTGAATTCGCCGATGACATAGCGGGTTGCGGCCGAACCTGACGAGTAGCGCCGATAGTTTTCGCCGCTGTGGTTCGCGAGCGGCATGCCGACGCTGTAGCGGGGCGGTTTGGTGACCGGGCTGACCCAGTTCCAGTGGCCTTCCGATTCAACCAGCCAGCGGAAACCTTCCTCAGGATGGTGCAGCAAAAATTCCTGCCAGGGATAGTCGATGCCGTCCGCCGTGATCGCCCGCTGCTGGAAGCCGATCACGATCCAGTCGCGGCCCCCGAAGCGGCCGCTGCTGCCGAGCGGAATCAGCGGCTCGATGCGCGTTGCCGCGGCGGCCTTGGCCAGGACGCGCAGGCTTTCGTTGTCGGGTTCGAGCACGCTGAGGCAGGACGGACAGGCGACGCTTTGCACCGCCTTGTCGTGCAGCGTGATGGCGCCGCCGCAACTGGGGCATTGCAGCGCCTTGACCTTGCCGGCCGGCTTTGCGGTGGATGTCTCGCCGCGCAAGTTGGCAAACTTGAAAGT
>JBIJDI010000017.1:0-15103 GCA_044344235.1 Sulfuritalea sp.
CGACTACATGAAAGTCGACACCGAGCTCAAGGTGCCGGATTTTGTCAAGGCGCCGCGCCAGGCGATCAGCGACCCCGGCGTCACGCTGTGGAGCGACATGCTGGCGACGAATGCACGCCCCGGTCCGATCACCGTCGGTCCCGACGACCTCTGCGTGATGCCCTACACCTCCGGTACCACCGGTCATCCCAAGGGCTGCATGCACAGCCATCGAACGGTGATGCATACCCTGATGGCCGGCTATCAGTGGTTCGGCATCCAGCAGGACGCGGTGTATCTCGCCGTACTGCCCTTCTTCCACGTCACCGGCATGCAGGGCAGCATGAGCGGTCCGCTGCAGGCCGGCTCCACTGTCGTGCTGCTGCCGCGCTGGGACCGCGACGCCGCGGCGCAGTGCATCGCACGCTACGGCGTGACTTCATGGACCGCGATCCCGACCATGGTGATCGACTTCCTGATGAATCCGAAGCTCGGCGAGTACGACCTGTCGTCGATCAGCCGCATGAGCGGCGGCGGCGCGGCGATGCCGGAAGCCATCGCGCAGAAGCTGCTCGACATGGGCATCACCTACGTCGAAGGCTACGGCCTCTCGGAGACCATCGCACCCTCGCATATAAATCCGCCCGACCGGCCCAAGAAGCAGTGCCTCGGCATCCCGATCTTCGATGTGGAATCGATGGTGGTCAATCCGAATACCTTCGAGGAAGTTCCACCCGGCGAAGTCGGCGAAATCGTCACGCGCGGCCCGCAGGTTTTCCTCGGCTACTGGAACAACCCGGAGGCGACGCGCAATGCCTTCGTCGACATCGACGGCACGCCATGGTTCCGCACCGGTGACCTTGGCCGCATCGATGAAGACGGCTATTTCTTCATGGTCGACCGCCTGAAGCGCATGATCAACGCCTCCGGCTTCAAGGTCTGGCCGGCAGAGGTCGAGGCCCTGATGTACCAGCACCCGGCGATCCAGGAAGCCTGCGTTATCGGCGCCAAGGATGCGCACCGCGGCGAGACGGTGAAGGCCATCGTCGTCATCAAGGAAACCCAACGCGGCAAGGTCAGCGAGCAGGACATCATCGACTGGGCGCACGCCAACATGGCCGCCTACAAGTCGCCGCGCATCGTCGAGTTCGTCGAAACCCTGCCCAAGTCCGCCACCGGCAAAGTGATGTGGCGCGCACTGCAGGAAAAGGAGGCGGCTGCGGCCGCATGAAACCATGATTACCGTCCATCACCTCGAAACCTCCCGCTCGCAACGCGTGCTCTGGCTGCTTGAGGAACTGGGCGTGCCCTACGAACTCAAGCTCTACAAGCGCGACCCGCGCACGCGGCTGGCGCCGCCGGAACTGAAACAGGTGCATCCGCTGGGCAAATCGCCGGTGATCACCGACGGCGATCTGGTAGTGGCCGAGTCCGGCGCCATCCTCGAATATCTCGCGGAAACGTATGGCGATCGAGCGACAGGCGATCTGGCCGGACTGCTGGCGACGCCGGGCACGCCGGAACACCGGCAGTTGCGCTTCTGGATGCACTACGCCGAAGGCTCGCTGATGAACTGGCTCGTCATGAAACTGGTGTTCCGGAGCATCCCGACGCAGCCGATGCCCTTTTTCGTCAAACCGATCGCGCGGCAACTGTGTCAGAAGGTCCAGACCAAACTGATCGACCCGAACCTGAAGACCAGCATGGACTTCATGGAATCGCACCTGGGCAAGAACACCTGGTTTGCCGGCGAGCAGTTGAGCCTCGCCGACTTCCAGATGAGCTTTGCCGTGGCCGCCCTGCTGGCGCGCTCCGACGCCACGCGGCAATGTCCGAACATAGCGGCATGGCTGGCGCGCATCGAAGCCCGTCCGGCCTATCAGCGTGCGCTCGCCAAAGGCGGCCCGGTGGTCATGTCCGCCTGATCGAAAGCAACAATTGGCGGTAACGAGCGGCGCCGACCGCGCGGGCGGCGCTCAGAACTCTTCCCAGCTTTCATCCGACTTGGCCAGGCGCGGCGGCGTTCCCTTTGACGCCTTGCTGGCCGCCTGACCGCCGCTCAGCTTCGGCTGCTGGGGAATGGTTCGCATGGGTGTCGTCGACAACCTGCGGCCATCGCCGGGTAGCTTGAACATGCTGACCGCCTGCACCAGGCCACGCGCCTGCTCTTCCAGACTTTCGGCCGCGGCCGCTGCTTCTTCCACCAATGCCGCGTTCTGCTGCGTCACTTCGTCCATCTGGCTCACCGCCTGCGTGGTCTGCTCGATGCCGGAGCTTTGCTCGCGGCTGGCGCCGGCAATCTCGGTGATCAGCCCGGCCACTTCCTGGAAACCTTCGACTACCTTGTCGATGCTCTGGCCCGCCTGCTGCACCAGGCCGACACCGCCTTCTACCTGCTCGACGGATTCGGCGATCAGGGTCTTGATTTCCTTCGCCGCCGTTGCGCTCCGCTGCGCCAGGTTGCGCACCTCGGTGGCGACCACGGCAAAGCCGCGGCCCTGTTCGCCGGCGCGGGCGGCTTCCACCGCTGCGTTCAGGGCCAGGATATTGGTCTGGAAGGCGATGCTGTCGATGACGCCGATGATGTCCGAGATCTTCTTCGAACTGCCCTGGATGCCGTTCATAGTGGTGACAACGCCCTTCACCATTTCGCCGCCGCGCGCCGCAGCCGTACTGGTGGCTTGCGCCAGTTCCTGCGCGTGTTTGGCGTTGTCGGCATTGAGCTTGACGGTGGCGTTGAGTTCTTCCATCGCGCTGGCGGTCTCTTCCAGGCTGCTGGCCTGTTGTTCGGTGCGCGATGACAGGTCCTGGTTGCCGGCAGCGATTTCCTGCGATGCGGTATTGATCGCCTCGGAGGCTTCCTTGATGCGCCCGATCACCTCACAGAGGCGGGCCACCGTGGTGTTCGTGTCGTCCTTAAGTTGACCGAAGATGCCCTGGTACTCGGCTTCAATCTTGCGCGTGAGGTCGCCCTGAGCCATGGCCTGCAAAGCTCCGGCAACATCCTTGAGACCAGTCGAGGTGATGTCCGAAAGCTTGTTGAGGCCCTCGGCCAACTGGCGGAAGAAACCTGACTTGCCATCGAGAACCAGGCGCTGCTCGAAATCGCCACGCAGCGCGCCCTCGACTATCGCTGCCACCTCGCGCTCGACGGTGACTTCCGCCGTCCGATCGTGCCACTCGGCGACGACGCCGAGGCGCTCATTGCGTTCGTTGATCACGGGACTGGCGCGCACCCGCAGGAAGCTGCCGCCGACTTCGAGATTGGCCGTGTAGGTGCTGGTGAAGGTGGCCAGCAGGTTTGCCTGGTGCGCCGGGTTCTTGTGGAAGCTGTCGATGTTCGCGCCCATCATCCGGGTTACGTCGAAGCTCGGCAATTGCTTGCGGATGGCATCTTCCGCGCCCTTGAGGACGGCTAGTACCGACTTGTTGGCGTAGATGATCTTCCGGTCGTTGTCGGCAATCATCACCCCGATGCTGACATTGTCCAGCGCGACGCGGATGCGCAGGTTTTCGTCGGCAATCTTCTTGTCGGCGGTAATGCGCGCCAGCAGTTGTTCCTGCATGGAGCGGATGGAGGCAACCAGGCTACCGGTATCGCCGGGCTCGACCTCGATTTGATTGTCGAGTTTGCCGGCGGCGATGTTGCGTGTGATGTCGGCGGCGTAGTCCGGCTCGCCACCCAACTGCCGCAGGATGCTGCGCGTGAGGTAGATGGCCAGTACCGCGGTCGCCAGCACGGCAGCAATCGTCAGTACGATGAACAGCGTCATGATGCGATTTGCATCGCCCTTGAGCCGGGCCTGCTCACCGAGCAGATCGCTCGCAAGCCGGCTCTCGACATCCTTGAGCAGGTTGATCCTGTCGGTGGACACCTTGAACCAGTGTGCGGGATCGACGCCAAGGCTTGCCTGACTGGCGTTGTCCGCGGCGAGCTTCTTGATTCGCGCGACATCTTCAACGACTTGCCCGGAGATCTTTTCCTTGAAGAAGGCTTTCTGGCCATCCAGCGCATAGTGAAACAATTCGTCGATGTAGACTTCCTGCGATGCCGCATTCCTTAGAAATGCGGTCAGCGTGGCGGGCGTGAATTTATCCACGGTGAACGCCGCTGCCAGCATCGCGCGTTCCCTGCCCGCGCGCTCCTTGGCCTCGAGCAGGCTCGAGTAGGCGGCGCTCAGGCGGGAGATTTCGCCGCTGCTGCTGAGGGTGGATACGGCGCCAGGTGCCTTGAGGAAACCGGCAATCGTCTTGGTGTAGTATGCCGCCGAATCCGACGCCTCGATTCGTAGCGCGCTGATGGCGCTGCGTTTGGCGGGAAGCTCCTGCAGGCCGCCTTCGGCGGCCCCCAGGACGGTCTTGAGTTCGGCTCCGTAGCGCGCAACGTCGAAACTCTTCAGCGCATCGCCGAGAACCCGGCTCTTCCTGTCTGTTTCCGTACGCTGTGCGGGCAACTCGGCGACGTTGCGGACTCCCTTGCTGCTGATGAACCCCGCGCTCAGTCCGCGCTCTTTCTGCAACTCGTGGGCCAGGTCGCCAATCTTGACCGAGACCTCGACCAAGGCTTCCAGCCTTGTCATCTCGGCGGCAATCGTCGCCTTGTCCATGGTCCCCGACACGGCAAAATACAGCAGCGCGATGGTAGGAACCGCCCCCATCAGAATCAGCTTTGTTCTGGTTTTAAGGTTCATTTGCTCTCCCTCCTGCCAGGCAACTCAGACGATCCGCCGCTGACCGGCCGAAACATGGGCTGGACGTTGCCAAAGCCCGTGATGCGTGGCCGACTCGGATTATCAACAATGCGCAGCACGGACAATCACTGTAGCAGCAAACAGGCATCGTGAAACGACTGGCGGGGAGTGGTCCCTTGCCTGGAGTTTCCTTCCGTCGCAACGCAGGACAAAAAAAGCCCGGCAGTGCCGGGCTTTTTCTGAACAACCGGAAACCGATCCGCTTTAGAGGATTTCCCAGATCGTGGTGATGCCCTGACCGCCGCCGATGCACATGGTGGCGAGACAGTACTTGCTGCCGACGCGCTTGGCTTCGTACAGTGCCTTGGTGATGATCACCGCGCCGGATGCACCGATCGGATGGCCGATGGCGATCGCGCCGCCGTTGGGGTTGGTCTTCTTCGGATCGAGGCCGAGCACCTTGGCGACCGACAGAGACTGGGCAGCAAAGGCTTCGTTGGATTCGACGACACCGATGTCGTCGAGCTTCAAACCGGCCTTGGCCAGCGCGATGCGTGTCGACGGGATCGGACCTTCACCCATGACGTCGTTCGGCACGCCGCCGATGCCATAGGCGACCAGCCGAGCCATCGCCTTGTGACCACCGGCAGCCGCCTTGGCAGCATCGGCCAGCACCAGGAAACCAGCGCCGTCGTTGATGCCCGAGGCATTGCCTGCCGTCACGGTGCCAGCCTTGTCGAAGGCCGGCTTCATCTTGCCCAGCGATTCCATGGTGGTGCTGGCCTTGACGTGCTCGTCGGTGTCGAACACCACATCGCCCTTGCGGGTCTTGAGCGTGATCGGCACGATCTGTTCCTTGAAGTAACCGGCGGCGATGGCGGCGGCGGCGCGGCGCTGCGATTCGCAGGCGAACTCGTCCTGCTGCTCGCGTGTGAAGCCGTGCTTCTTGGCCAGGTTTTCAGCGGTGATGCCCATGTGGCCGACGCCGAACGGGTCGGTCAGTGCGCAGACCATGGAGTCGAGCATCTTGGTGTCGCCCATGCGCGCGCCGGAACGCATCGCGGTCGACAGGTAGGCGCCGCGCGACATGACTTCGACGCCGCCGCCGATGGCGAAATCGGCGTCGCCGAGCAGGATGGCCTGCGCCGAACTGACGATGGCCTGCTGCGCGGAGCCGCACAGACGGTTCACGGCGAAGGTCACGGATTCCATGCTCATGCCGCCCTGGATCGTGGCATTGCGTGCGACGTAGGCGTAACGGGCCTCGGTCGGAACGACATTGCCGACGGTGGCAAAGGTGATGGCCGCGGGATCGACGCCGGAACGGGCGATTGCTTCCTTGATAACCAGACCACCGAGGTCGGCGGGCTCCATGCCGGACAACGCGCCGCCAAAGGTGCCGACAGCGGCACGAACAGCACTCAGTACAACGACTTCTCTCTTGTCAGCCATTACAAAACTCCTTTTTTATGAATCAACCGCCGACCCAACCGGAAATCCAGACCAGGGCCAGCACTGCCAAACCGAGCACGAGACTGCGCCAGACCAGGCCTATCGTGCTCTGCATGAAATCGGGGTCGGCGTCTTCGCCCAACCCAAGTTCGGGGCGATCACCAGGCTCGCCCACGTCCTGCATCACATCATGTACCGGCATTCCCAAGCGAACACCCAGGGCGCCAGCCCCGCTAGCAAGCAGTATACCGGAGCCGCCATTGGGCCACCGATCCGCCTGCGTACGCCAGCAATGCACCGCATCCTCGAAATCGCCAACGACGGCGAATGACGCCGCCGTCACGCGCAATGGCACCCAGTCGATCAGGACAAACGCCTGATGTGCGAACTCGCCGAACTGTCCGAACTCGATCTCGCTGCGCTCTCCCCAGAGTTCATAAAACGAATGGGCCAAGCGATAGAACAGCGCCCCCGCCGGGCCGAGTACCGCAAACCACAGCAGCGGCGCAAATACATGTCGATGTGATGAAAGCAGTGCCTGCTCGATGGCAAGGCGTGCAATCTCGCTCCCGGTCAGGCGGTCGCCACTGCGTCCACGCCACTGCGCGAGCAACTGGCGCGCCTGCTCGACTTCGCCCAGACGCAATGCCAGATGGATTCCGGTGAAGAAATGGCTGAACTGGCGGAAACCCATGGTCAGGTACAGCACGCCGATTCCCAGCAGAAATGCCAGAAGCGGCTGAAAGTGCAGCAGCAAGGCATGCAGCAGCGATACCAGGGTTGCGGGCAGGGCAACGCCCAGACCCCAGGCGATGGCACCATGGCTGCGCCCCCCATCGTTGAACTTGTCCTCGAGGAAAGTCGCCATCCGCGCCACCGGCTCGCGCACCACCAGCTGCACCGGAAGCGCACGCAACTGCTCGATGATCAGCGCGATGAGGATGGAGAACAGGGTCATGCTCACCCCTCCGCGTACAGGAAACGGTGCAGGGTCACCAGCATGCCGGCGGTTGCGCCCCAGATAAAATAGCCCTGCCAGGGCATGGCCCAGTACTCGTGCCGGGTGCCGCGCACCTCGATACTCTGGCGCTGATGGTTGGCGCTGTCGAGAAGAAATTCGAGCGGCGGTTCGAAGACTTCGGCCACCTCGAAATCGTCCAGTTTCAGATTCAGGGGCGGCGTCACCAAACCCACTACCGGGGTGATCACGAAGCCGGTGCCGGTGCGGTACTCCGGCAAGCGACCGAGAATTTCCACTTGGGACACGGCGATGCCGACTTCTTCCTCGGCTTCGCGCAAGGCCGTAGCTTCGGGCGACGCATCGCTCGCTTCGCTGCGCCCGCCGGGAAAGCTGACCTGTCCGGCATGATCGCGCAGATGCGCGGTGCGCTGGGTCAACAGCATGGTCAGGCCGGTGTCGCGCACGATGACCGGCACCAGCACCGCGGCGGCGATCAGGTCTTTCTCTGCGGTCACCCCGGACTCGCATACAGGGGGCGCAACGAAGCCTTCGCTGAACCGACGACGCATCAAGGAAAGCAAGCCTCCGCTAGAATTCGGGCTTGCGCTAACAAAAGACTCCGGCATGAAACCGATCGCAATATTCCGTCATAGCCCCGGCGAGGGACCAGGCTATTTTGCCACATTCCTCGACCGGCATTCCCTGCCGTGGACCCTGTTCCGGGTCGATGAAGGCGTGCTGCCTCCAGCGACCCCCGATGAATTTTCGGGACTGTGCTTCATGGGCGGGCCCATGAGCGTGAATGACGATCTACCGTGGATTCCGCTGACGCTGGACCTGATCCGCCAAGCCGATGCCAGCAACATCCCGGTGATCGGCCACTGCCTTGGCGGGCAACTCATGGCCAGGGCCTTCGGTAGCGCGGTAAGCAGGAACCCGGTCAAGGAGATCGGCTGGGGCCTGGTCGAGGCAACCGGTGCAGCCGAGCTGGCGGCGGCGGAGTGGCTCGGCGACACTAAGCGCTTCGAGGCGTTCCACTGGCACGGCGAGACCTTCGACGTGCCACAAGGCGCTCGCCGCATTCTGCAAAGCGCCCACTGCGTCAACCAGGCCTTCGTGCGCGGCCCACATCTTGCAATGCAATGCCACGTTGAAATGACGGACTCGATGATCCGCACCTGGTGCCAGCAGTGGACAGCGGAAAACGTCCCGCCATCGGCATCGGTGCAGACGCCAGAACAGATGCAGGCAGACATGGGAACCCGCATTGCAGCGATGAGGGCCGTGGCGGACCGGCTTTACACGCGCTGGATCGGCGGCTTGCGCCGGGGCTGAAAGTCGGCGCCGGCGGAACGGCGCCGCGCCTGCTTAGTCGCGGAAGTTTCCGTACTGCAGAGGAAAATCGGTGATCGACTTCTTCACCAGCGCGATGGCTTCCTGCAGCAGGTCGCGCTTGGCGCCGGTAACGCGCACGGCGTCGCCCTGAATGCTGGCCTGGACCTTGAGCTTGCTGTCCTTGATCATCTTGACGATCTTCTTCGCCAGCTCCTGCTCGATGCCGACCTTGATGGTCAACACCTGCTTGGACTTGTTGCCGCCGATCGACTGCACCGGACCATGGTCGAGCCGCTTGGTGCTTTCGCGCTCCTTCTTCTCCATTTCGGGGAACAGGATGTCTTTGACCTGGCTGAGCTGAAATTCCGAATCACCATGGATGGTGATGGTCTTGTCCTTCTCGTTCAGTTCTGCTCTGGCCGAGGTGCCCTTGAAATCATAGCGGTTGCCGATGTGGCGCCCCGCAACGTCGACGGCGTTCTTCAGGGCGACCAGATCGGCTTCGGAAGTGATGTCGAATGACGGCATGCCGCTCTCCCCTGCTTATGCGAAATGGCAGACGTAGTGATAAGGCTCGCCGCTGACTTCGATCTCGAAGCTTGAGTTGCCGGGCACCTTGAAGCTCTCGCCGGCGCCGCTGCTCTTCCAGTCCTCGCCCTTGATGCGGTAACGGCAGCCGCCGGAGACGGTTTCCATGATCTCCGGCACGCCGGTGTTGAAGGTCAGGGTCGCCGGCATGATCACGCCGACGCTCTTCTTCGTACCGTCAGGAAACTGCACGGTATGACTGACGCACTTGCCGTCGAAATAGACATTGGCCTTCTTGAACACTGCGACATTATCAAATTGCGACATATCAGATTCCCCACAATTTTTGCATGATGATTTTGGCGACAAAGCCGAGCATGCCAAAAGAGAGTACGAAGAACAAGATGAAGGTACCGAGCTTGCCCGCTTTCGATTTCCAGGCCAGTTCGCCGATGATGAACAGCATGTACAGCATGAAGGCGCCAACGCCGAAGGTCATGCCGAACTCTGCCAGTTGCTCCTCGGAAATGCCGAACATCGGCGGGTTCCCTCTTTTCCCTCTTTTCCCTCGCTAGCCCTTCAACTCTTCTTCTTGCCCGCCCGGCTTTCGGTCCGATTGGCCGCAATGCGCAGGCGCAGTGCGTTGAGGCGGATGAAGCCGTGCGCGTCCTTCTGGTCGTAGGCGCCGGCATCGTCCTCGAAAGTCGCAATGGTCGGATCGAACAGCGAGTCGGTCTTCGAATCGCGGCTGACCACGATCACGTTGCCCTTGTACAGCTTGAGCCGCACCCAGCCGTTGACGTTCTGCTGGGTATGGTCGATCAGTGCCTGCAGGGCGCGACGCTCGGGGCTCCACCAGTAGCCGTTGTAAATCAGGCTGGCGTAACGCGGCATCAGGTCGTCTTTGAGGTGCGCCTCTTCGCGGTCGAGGCAGACCGACTCGATGGCGCGATGCGCCTTGAGCAGAATGCTGCCACCGGGGGTTTCATAGCAGCCACGCGACTTCATGCCGACGTAGCGGTTCTCGACCAGGTCGAGGCGGCCGATGCCGTGCTTGCCGCCCAGCGCATTGAGCGTGGCCAGCAGTTCGTGGGCCTTCATCTTCTTGCCGTTGATGGCGACGAGATCACCCTTCTTGAATTCGAGATCGAGGTACTCGGCCTTGTCCAGCGCCTTCTCCGGCGACACGGTCCAGCGCCACATGGATTCCTCGGCCTCGGCGCCGGGATTTTCGAGATGCCGCCCTTCGTAGGAAATGTGCAGCAGGTTGGCGTCCATGGAATAGGGCGAGCCGCCCTTCTTGTGCTTCATTTCCACCGGGATGCCGTGCTTCTCGGCGTAGGCCATCAGCTTTTCGCGCGACAGCAGGTCCCATTCGCGCCACGGCGCGATGACCTTGACATTGGGCATCAGGGCATAGGCCCCGAGTTCGAAGCGCACCTGGTCGTTGCCCTTGCCGGTGGCGCCATGCGAGATCGAATTGGCACCGGTCTTCTTGGCAATCTCGACCAACCGCTTGGCGATCAGCGGCCGCGCAATCGAGGTGCCCAGCAGGTATTCGCCTTCGTAGACCGTATTGCAGCGGAACATCGGAAAGACGAAGTCGCGGACGAACTCCTCGCGCAAATCATCGATGAAAATATTCCTGGGCTTGATGCCCATCTTCAGCGCCTTGGCGCGCGCCGGTTCGAGCTCCTCCCCCTGCCCCAGATCAGCGGTGAAGGTCACCACCTCGCAGTTGTATGTGTCCTGCAGCCACTTGAGGATCACCGAGGTATCCAGTCCGCCGGAATAGGCGAGGACCACCTTGTTGGATTCCGTGCGCTTAACTGCCTGCTTTTTTACGTTGCTCATTGCCATTTCCTTCAGTCATTCACCCTGCCCAGGAGCAGGAATTCCATCAAAGCCTTCTGCACGTGCAGCCGATTCTCTGCTTCGTCCCACACCACGCTCTGCGCTCCATCAATTACCTCGGCGGCGACTTCTTCACCGCGATGCGCCGGCAGGCAGTGCATGAAAACGGCTTCCGGTTTTGCGGCACGCATCATGTCGGCGTCTACCTGCCAATCGGCGAAGTCGCGCAGCCGCTCTTCGTTCTCTGCTTCAAAACCCATCGAGGTCCATACATCGGTGGTCACCAGATCGGCGCCGCGCGCCGCATCCATCGGGTCGGCGAACTGCTCGAAGTGGTCGGTGCCGTATAGGCCGGCACGCTCCGCCTCGACCTCGTAGCCGGGCGGGGTCGATACATGAACGTTGAAGTCGAAGATTTCAGCGGCCTGAAGCCATGTGTTGCAGACGTTGTTCGAGTCGCCGATCCATGCCACGGTGCGGCCCTGGATCGGACCGCGGTGCTCGACGAAGGTGAAGATGTCGGCGAGTATCTGGCAGGGATGGTATTCGTTGGTCAGGCCGTTGATCACCGGCACCCGGGAGTGACTGGCAAAGCGCTCGATGATTTCCTGCTCGAAGGTGCGGATCATGACGACGTCGCTCATGCGCGAAATCACCTGCGCTGCGTCCTCCACCGGTTCGCCGCGTCCCAACTGCGAATCACGAGTATTCAGATAGATCGCGGAGCCTCCCAGCTGCTGCATGCCGGCTTCGAACGAGAGGCGCGTGCGCGTGCTAGCCTTCTCGAAAATCATCACCAGGGTACGATCCTGCAGCGGCCAGTAGCGCTGATAGGCTTTGAAGCGGGCCTTGATGATCCGCGTCCGCTCGAAGACATAGTCCAGCTCCTCGCGGGTAAGATCCTTTAGCTGCAGAAAATGCCGCGGCGATGCCATGATCAAGCCCCGAGAAACTCTTTGATCAGCGGTACCAGCGCAGCGACAAGTTCGGCGCCCTCGGCATCGGTCATGACGAGCGCCGGCAACAGACGCACCACCTTGTCGGCAGTCACGTTGATCAACAGGCCGGCTTCCAGCCCGCGCTTGACCAGGTCAGTGCAGGGACGATCCAGTTCGACGCCTATCATGAGCCCTTCACCACGCACCTCGACAACGCCGCTGACGCCCGACAGGCCGCTGCGCAAACCACCGCGAATCGACTCGCCCAGCTTGCTTGCATGCGCCATGAGGCCATCGGCTTCGATCACATCCAGCGTAGTCAGCGCGGCCACACAGGCCAGCGGGTTACCGCCAAAGGTCGAACCGTGATTGCCGGGCTTGAACACCCCGGCAGCGCTTCCGGCCGCAAGGCAGGCGCCGATCGGCACGCCGGAACCAAGACCTTTTGCCAGCGTCATGACATCCGGCAGGATGCCGGCATGCTGATGGGCGAACCAGGCTCCGGTACGGCCGATGCCGCACTGTACCTCGTCGACCATGAACAGCCAGTTCTTGCGGTCGCAGATCTGCCGCAGCGACCGCATGAAATCATTGTGCGCGAGGTTGATGCCGCCTTCGCCCTGGATCGGTTCGAACAGCACCGCCACAACATTGGGATTGCGCTCGGCAAGCTGCTCGATGGCAGGCAGATCGTCGAACGGCACCCGCACGAACCCCGACACCAGCGGCTCGAAGCCGGCTTGCACCTTGCGGTTACCCGTCGCGGAGAGCGTCGCCAGCGTGCGGCCGTGGAACGCCTGCTCCATGACGATGATCGTGGGTTGCTCGATACCCCGCTGATGACCGTACATTCGTGCAAGCTTGATCGCGGCCTCGTTGGCTTCGCAACCCGAGTTGCAGAAGAACACTTCCTCCATGCCAGAGTGCGCGGCGAGACGATCGGACAGCGCTTCCGCTTCACTGATGCGGTACAGGTTCGATGTGTGTATCAGGCGGCCGGCTTGCTCGCTCAAGGCCTTCACCAGGCGAGGATGATTGTGGCCCAGCGTGTTGACGGCAATCCCCGCCAGGGCATCGAGGTAGGACTTGCCCTGCTCGTCGAACAAGCGACAGCCCTGACCATGGGAAAAGGCGACCGGCAGCCGCCCATAGGTATTCATCAGATGCGGCATGAAAGCACTCCACGCAAAAAACATACGGCGGCCGAAGAGCAACGCGGCCGCCGTGCTTGCAAACGTCTCCATACTAAGATAAAAGTTGGCCTCTGTACAGAGCTGGAAGGCGGAGGATGTGCCCGTGAGGATGGCGGTTTTCAACCAAAAAGGCGGGGTCGGCAAGACGACCACGGCCCTCAATCTCGCCGCGGCGCTGGCAAAAAATTTCGAGCCGGCGCTACTGATCGACCTTGATCCGCAGGCTCACCTGACATCGATACACGGCAAAGCGCTGGGCGAGGCTCACAACAGCGTGTTCGCACTCTACCAGGACAATCGACCGCTAGAAGAGCTGGCCCTGGTTTGGGAGTGCGTGGGCCGTCTGATCCCGGCGCATGCAGAACTGATCAAGGTCGACTCCATATTCGGCAAGGGACCGGCCATCCTCAACCGGCTCAACAACGGTTTGCAGGTGCTTGAAGCCGCAGGCGGCGAAAGCACCGCGGTAATCGATTGCTGTCCGTTTCTCGGCGTGCTTTCGCTCAATGCGATCTTCGCTTCCGACCGGATACTCGTCCCCGTCTCGTCGGACTATCTTTCCTTGCGCGGCGCGCTGCAGATCGAACGCACCATGAAAGCACTGGAACCCGTCCTCAAGCGGCGCATTGAGCGGCGCTACCTGCTGACGCGATTTGACCGCCGCCGCAAGATGAGCTTCGAGATTCAGAATAGGCTGCGCGAGCAGTTCGGAGCCGAACTGTGTGAGACGGTGATTTCCGAAAATGTGGCGATCGCCGAGGCGCCGGCGGTGAGCCTCGATATTTTCAGCCACAGCCCGACCAGCAAAGGGGCCTTGGACTATCAGGCGCTGATGGAAGAATTACGGGCCGCCCGCTTCATCTAGAGGCAGGGGGATAGCGTCGCAGCGGTACCGGATTGAAGCCCGGCGCAAACTCAGCGAACGATGAGGTTTGCTACTTCCTCGAAGCTGGCCACCGGTATGCGCACGCTGCCGTGATGACAAACACACTCGATGATCTGGCAATCGTGGTACACCTGCCTCAGTTTGCGCTGGGCGTCGTATTCATCGCGACCGTGGATCATCAAATTGTCCACAATCACGCCCAGACGGGTACGAATACGAAATGCATATTTTATGAACTGATGGGATTGCATGAAACCCCTTTCACTTCAACAAGGTCTGGCGATTATATGCAGTGGTTTCGGCAAACTCAACCTATTTCTTTAATTTAGAAGCACATTTTATAAAGCATTATGCCGATGGTGGTTTTGTCAGGAAAGCAGGCTATCGGGCTTCATAGGCAAACCGGCTTCAGTGATGCCGCGACCAAAACAAAAAGGCTGCCCCGGTATCCGAGGCAGCCTTTTTGTGGAGTGCTTGATGCTTAAGAAGCTTGGCGGCTCAAAGTGCCTTGATGGCAGCCGAGAGGCGGCTCTTCTGGCGCGCAGCGAGATTCTTGTGCACGATATTCTTGTCGGCGATCGAGTCGATGACGCACTGCGACTCCTTGAACACGGCTTGCGCGGCGGTCTTGTCGCCGGCGTCAATCGCCTTGCGGACCTTCTTGATTGCCGTGCGCAGCGACGAACGCTGGCTCATGTTGTGAGCGCGCTGCTCGGTCGCTTGACGGGCACGCTTGCGAGCTTGGACGGTATTGGCCATATCTATATCCGGTGGATCTAGGGAAAGCGCGAGATTATAAGGGGGTCTTCCGCCCATTGCAAGCGGCTTCTGCCGGCCGCATCCCGGATACCATACTCGCCATGAATCTGCTCCGTGCTTTGGCCACTGTCAGCGGGATGACCCTGCTGTCCCGCATTCTGGGCTTCGTCCGCGACTTCGTGATTGCCAGGAGCTTCGGCGCCGGAATGATGACCGACGCCTTCTTCGTCGCCTTCCGCCTGCCCAACCTGTTGCGCCGCCTGTTTGCCGAGGGCGCGTTTTCCCAGGCCTTCGTTCCCATCCTCGCCGAATACCGCAATCGCCGGGGCGAAGCCGAGACCAAGAGTCTGGTCGATCGCGTCGCCAGCACGCTGTTCCTGATCCTGATCGCGGTCACGGCACTCGGCATGGCCGCCGCGCCCGTGCTGATCGCCGTGACAGCCCCCGGCTTCAGCGCCGATGCCGAGAAGTTTCAACTGACCGTCGAGCTGACACGCATTGCTTTCCCCTACATCCTGTTCATGTCA
>JBIJDI010000252.1:0-4457 GCA_044344235.1 Sulfuritalea sp.
ATCTGCTCGACATCGAAGCCGGCGGAACAGGCCGGGTCGCTGCCGAACCCCAGCTTGGGCACTTTCAGCAGGCCTGCCTCATTGCCGGTTGTCGACGCGACGCGGTAGAGCACGGCCATGCCGCCCTCGTGCAGTTTCTCCTGCACGCGGTAGCCGGCTATCTCCGTGCCCGGCTTGAGATGTTCGGCACTCTCCATCTATTCCCCTCTTTGCAGTCGCCACGCCAGCCGATCGGGCAGACCGGCGGCGATAATCTTGCGCGCCGCGGTCATGTGGTCGTAGGGCACGCGGAAAAACGTCAGCATGCGCGCTTCTTCATCATAAAGTGCATACGCCGCCGCGTTGTTGCCGTCGCGCGGTTGGCCCGCCGAACCGGCGATTGCCAGCCAGCGTCGACGACCGACCAGCGGGATCGGCACGCCCGGCACCGGCTGGAATTCGCGCACGCCGCTGCCGGCCGAGAAATAGAGCGCCTGGTGGTGCACATGTCCGGCGAACGTCACGGTGGCCTGCGCGGCATCCATGCAGTTTGCAGCCTGCGCGGTGCTGGTGATGTATTCCCATTTTCCGGGCGTCACTGCGCTGGCATGGACGAAGCAAAGATCGCCATGGCGCGCTGTCAATGGCAGGGACGCAAGAAAATCGCGGTCTTCGGGACGCAGTTGTTTGCGTGTCCAGTAGATGGCTTCCCGCGCGGTGGGGTTCATGTTTTCGCACAAGCCACCGAGCGCTGCTTCGTCATGGTTGCCTCTGACCAGTAGCGCACCTTTGCCGGCATGGTCAGCCAGCAGTCCGAGGCAGGCGACAGGATCGGCGCCATAGCCCACCAGGTCGCCGAGAAAGACATGCCTATCGGCACCTTCCCGCTCGGCATGCGCAAGGCAGGCCCGCAAGGCTTCGAGATTGCTGTGGATGTCGGATAGAAGCGCGATCTTCATGAATGATGCCCCGACTGGTTTGCACGCATGGAAGACAGGCGCTCAAGTCACGTGAGCAGACTGGCCGTTGAATTCTTGAACCGACTCCGATACTCACGCGGACCGCTACCCGTCCACCCGGCAAACGCCCGATAGAAGGCGGCGGCGTCGGCAAAACCCAGATCGGCGCCGATGCGGCTCAAGGGGCGCGTGGTCTTGGTCAGCCAGTCGGTAGCGAGGTCGCGGCGCAGGCCGTCCTTGATGGCGCGAAAGCTGGTGCCTTCGTCTTCCAGACGGCGGTGCAGGGTGCGCGGTGAAAGAAACAGGCGGCGGGAAATCTCGGGCAGGGCCAGATGTTCCGGCAGGCTAGCCCTCAGATGGTCGCGGACCCGCAAGCTCAGCGCGCGGTCGCGGCGGTAGAGCGTGGTGATGCTGGCTGGCGCGTCTTTGAGGAATTGCGCCAGTGCGGTTTCGTCGCGACGCACCGGCAAGGCTAGCCATTCAGCGGGAAAGCGGGCTTCGAGGCGTGGCGCGTCGAAGGTATAGCGCGGGGCGAAGACCAGTTCGTAGTCGGCGGCGTGCAGCGGCGGCGGATAGGGGAAGGACACTTCGTCGAGCGGTAGCGGGTGCGCCACCAGCCACGCCGCCAGACCGTGGATCATGCGCAGCAGCCACTCAAAAGCGAACACGCGTCCCGCCGGGCCGACCGGCAGTGCCTGCTCCTCGCTGATGACGATGACGGCGGCGCGGCCGCTCTTTTCCACTTCGACGTCCATATCGTCGAGCACTACATGCAGAAAGCGGGCGATGCGCTCCAGCGCCTCTTCCAGCGTCGCCGCGGATATCGCCGCGCGACAGAGAAATTCGAAGCTGCCGCGATGCAGGGGTCGCGAAAACAGGGCAAAGCCCTCGTCGTCGAGGCGCTCGTTGATCAGGCGGTAGAGCGCAGCGTAACGTGCCACCGGAATCCGGGCGGCCCGATCATGCAGCAGGGATGTGGCAATTTCTGCATGTTCCAGCAGGCTCTCGGGTGCCAGTCCAGCCCGCGCAACCCCCGACAATATGCCGCTGACAAAGCCAATGGCGACGGTGGAGGGGCTTCCGGCAGACTTCATCGAGCGGGCGAGTTTTATACCCATAATGGCGAATTATGCATAGTTCTAGTCGTTTTGTGTCATGGCGGGGCCGCGACGCATTGCCTATCATGCGTTCACTGCCGCGCATTCAGGAGCCGTTGCCATGACCGATCTGAGCATTGCCGCCAAACTCGTGCCTTATAAGCCGAAGCACAAAGTGCGTTTCGTCACCGCCACTTCGCTGTTCGACGGCCACGACGCATCGATCAACATCATGCGGCGCATCCTGCAGTCGTCGGGCGTCGAGGTGATCCATCTCGGTCACAACCGTTCGGTCGAGGAAATCGTGACTGCGGCATTGCAGGAAGATGCGCAGGGCATTGCCGTGTCGTCCTACCAGGGCGGCCACGTCGAGTTCTTCAAGTACATGATCGACTTGCTCAAGGAGCGCGGCGGCGAGAACATCAAGGTCTTCGGCGGCGGCGGCGGCGTGATCGTGCCGGCCGAGATGCGCGAGCTGCACGACTATGGCGTGGCGCATCTCTACTCGGTGCAGGACGGCCAGACCATGGGCCTGCAGGGCATGATCAACGACATGGTGGCGCGTTGCGACGTCGACATCACCAAGCGCGCACCGCAGGAACTCAAGGCGCTGGAAGTGAAGGACGGCGCGGAGCGGCTGCGCAATCTGGCGCAGATCGTCACTGCGCTGGAAAATGGCGCCTGGCCGGCCAAGGCGAAACAGGCGCTGCTGGAAAAAGCTGCCGTATCGCCAGCGCCGACTCTTGGCATCACCGGCACCGGCGGCGCCGGCAAGAGCTCACTGACCGACGAACTGATCCGCCGCTTTCGCCTTGATCAGTCCGACAGCCAGAAGATCGCCGTGATCAGCATCGACCCTTCGCGCAGGCGCACCGGCGGGGCGCTCTTGGGCGACCGCATTCGCATGAACGCGATCCAGCATCCGAACATCTACATGCGCTCCCTTGCCACGCGCGACACCGGCAGCGAAATATCGAAAGCGCTGCCCGACGTCATTGCCGCCTGCAAAGTGGCCGGCTTCGACCTGATCGTGGTGGAAACCTCAGGCATCGGCCAGGGCGATGCGGCCATCGTGCCGCTGGTCGACGTTTCGCTGTACGTGATGACGCCCGAGTTCGGCGCGGCCTCGCAGCTGGAAAAGATCGACATGCTGGATTTCGCCGATTTCGTCGCCATCAACAAGTTCGACCGCAAGGGCGCCGAGGACGCGCTGCGCGATGTGCGCAAGCAGTACCAGCGGAACCGGGAGCGCTTCTCGGAAAAGACCGAGGACATGCCGGTGTTCGGCACCATGGCGGCGCGCTTCAACGACGATGGCGTCACCGCGCTGTATCAGGCGCTGGGGCCGCGCCTCGCCGAGCGCGGGCTCAAGTTCGGCAAGGCTGCGCTGCCGTTGGTGAAGGTCAAGCATTCCTCGGCCGGCCGCGCCATCGTGCCGGCGGATCGTGTGCGCTACCTGGCCGATATCGCCGACGCCCTGCGCGGCTATCACCGTCAGATCGTCGAGCAGGCGGCACTGGCCCACGAGCGGCAGGCACTGAAAACCGCCAAGGCCATCTTCGAGGGCTGCGGCAAGAAGGCCGCGCCACAAATGGCCGACTTTGACGAGCTGATCGCCTGGAAAGATGGCCAGCTTACGCCCCACGCGCGCAAGTTGCTGGCCATGTGGCCCGACATGAAGAAGGCCTATGCCGGCGATGAGTACGTGGTGAAAATACGCGACAAGGAAATTCGCACCAATCTGATTTTCGAGACGATGTCCGGCACCAAGATCCGTAAAGTGGCGCTGCCGCGCTTCGACGACGAAGGTGAACTGCTCAAGTTCCTGATGCGCGAGAACGTACCCGGGTCCTTCCCCTATACCGCCGGCGTGTTCGCCTTCAAGCGCGAGAACGAAGACCCGACACGGATGTTCGCCGGCGAAGGCGATGCCTTCCGCACCAACAAGCGCTTCCTCAAGGTGTCCGAGGGCATGCCGGCCAAGCGCTTGTCGACGGCCTTCGATTCGGTCACGCTCTACGGCTGCGATCCCGATCGCCGCCCGGACATCTACGGCAAGATCGGAAACTCCGGCGTCTCGATCGCCACGCTGGACGATCTCAAGGTGCTCTACTCGGGGTTCGATCTGTGCGACCCGGCGACCTCGGTATCGATGACCATCAACGGTCCGGCGCCGATGATTCTCGCCATGTTCCTCAATGCCGCCGTCGACCAGCAGATCGAGAAGTTTCGCACCCAGAATGGCCGCGACGCGACCGAAGAAGAGGCGGAGAAGATTCGCGAATGGACGCTGTCATCGGTGCGCGGCACGGTGCAGGCCGACATCCTCAAGGAGGACCAGGGCCAGAACACCTGCATCTTCTCCACCGAGTTCGCGCTGAAGATGATGGGCGACATCGCCGAGTTCTTCGTGCACAACCAG
>JBIJDI010000253.1:0-4452 GCA_044344235.1 Sulfuritalea sp.
GTTCCCCTTCGCGGCCGGCGGCACCGTCATCGCCTTCTTCATCCCGGTAATCGTGGTCCTCACCTTTCTGGCCGCACTCGGCCACGTCCCGGCCGGGCTCAGCTACGAGCGCATGCACGCCTTCGCCGGCAGCGGCCTCGGCAAGCTGATCATCTTCGGCGTGGTGGCCCTTTCGCTGTGGAGTTCGGCGCACCGTCTGCGCTGCACGTTCTACGATTTCGGCGTGCGCGCCGACACATTGGTCGCAACGGTCCTGTATGTCGCGGCAATAGCCGGCAGCCTCTTGTCCGCGGCGTACCTGCTGCGCATCTAGTTGGTATCATTCCGCAACGAATCAGGTCCGGCACAGGAGCAAACCACAATGGCACCCCCCCCACTCGCTTCACGCGAGGCGGTACGTGAAGAACGTTTCAGCGATGTCTGGAGCAATGATCTGAACGACGTCTTTGCCGATGTCGCGCCCTATTACGACCGCGCCAACAACATAGCGGCACTGGGGCAGTTCGGCAACTTTCTGCGGCGCTTCATGCAGCTGGTGGATTTGCAGCCAAAACAGAAGGTGCTGGATGTCTGCGCCGGCACCAACGCCATCGGCATCGCCCTGCTCAAGCGCGAGCCGACACTCGACGTACATGCCATGGATCGCAGTGTCGCCATGCAGACCGTGGGCCAGCAACGCGCAGCAGCACACGGCTTTCACATCAAGAGCACCATCGGCGATGTGCACACGCTGCCCTTCCCCGACAATCATTTCGACGTCGTCACGCTTCAGTTTGCCTCGCGCCACCTGCGGGTACGCGAGGTGTTCAGCGAAATCCTGCGAGTGCTGAAACCCGGCGGGCATTTCCACCATTCCGACATGCTGCGCCCGCGCAATCCGATCGTGAAGAACCTCTACTACGCCTATCTGCGCAGTTGCCTCGGCCTGACCGGCCTGATCGTGGGCAGCGGCCCGGCAGCAGCGAAGGCCAAGCAGTATTTCCTGGACGCGCTGGAACTGTTCTACACCGCCGAAGAATTGTCGATCCTGCTTCGCGAGTTAGGTTATGTTCAGGTCAAGGTGGATGCCGTGTTTCACGGCATGCTCGGCTTCCACCGTGCGGTAAAGCCCGCATAGGCCTGAGAATCTGACCAAGGCGAAGCTTTCGTGAAGCGGGCGAAGTCCCTCGCCAGGCTCAATGGCCGTATTCTGCACATCTTCAGCCGGCGCACCACCAACGCGCTGCGCGCTGCACTGCCCCTGCGCCTGGCCCTGCCCCACCTGGAACCGGTGCTGCTGCTGAACGTCATCAAGGAAGTAGAGAAGGACACCCTGGTCATTCTTCGAGCCCGCGAACTGGCTGCGGAAAGCCCGCTCGACTGGAATGAAGTGCTGCCGCAACTGATGCAGGAAACCAAGGAAATTGACCGCCTGTTTCTCGCCCGGGTAGGAACGTTTCCGGTCGAAATCGTGATTCGCTACGAAGAGATCGCGCCGATACGCGCCCGGCGCATGAAGCTGCTTTACGATGCCGCGCTGAAATCCCTCGCAGCCGAGCACAGAGCGCGTCGATTGCGTGCCGCCATGCAGGCGTCATTCACGCGCGACGAGTTCTCCCAGCTGCTCTACGAATTGTTTCGCCTATACGCCGAAGAAGCCCGGTGCCTGAGTCGATCAGTGCGACTGCCGACGCTGCTGACGCCCCTGCGCGAACTCATCGCACAGGAAATGTTGAACGTCATGCTGAAAGTCGCACGACCGTTGGCGCTGGAGATCGCTGCCACCGCGCTTCGCCCTGCAACGGCAAAGACGGGCCCCTCACCGAATGCGGAGCCCTGAGAGACGCTTCGATTGACGGCTGCGGCAAAATCCAGAGATACTCTCGCCGACACCGTTGAAATTTCAATAATCAAAGCGAGTCTCTGCGAGGAGTCGACCATGAAAATGCAGCTTTGGACTGTCGCAGCAATCTTCGCTCTGCCCGTGGCATCGGCGGCCGAGCCGAAAATTCCGATTTTCGACGCCCATGTGCACTACAGCCACGATGCCTGGGAAAGCACACCGCCCAAGGCGGCCATCGCCATCCTGCGCAAGGCCGGCCTCAAGCGGGCGATGGTGTCCAGCTCCAGTGACGAAGGCACGCAGAAGCTCTATGCCGAAGCGCCGGACCTGATCGTTCCGTCCCTGCGGCCCTACCGCAAGCGCGGCGAGATTTCGAGCTGGGTGCGCGACGAATCCATCATCCCCCACCTCGAAGCGCGGCTGAAGCAGTATCGCTACGCGGCGATCGGCGAGTTTCATGTCTACGGCAGCGATGCCGACCTGCCGGTGGTACGGCGCACGGTGCAACTGGCGAAGCAGTACAAGCTCTGGCTGCACCTGCATGGCGACAGTGATGCCATCGAACGGGTGCTGGTGCAGGACCCCGAGGCGCGCATCCTCTGGGCGCATTCCGGCTTCGACCGGCCCGAGGCGGTGCGCGCGATGCTGCGGAAGCACCGCAAGCTGTATGCCGACCTGGCCTTCCGCAACGATCACGCTACAGGCGGCAAGGTCGACCCGGCCTGGCGCGAGGCCTTCATCGAATTCCCCGACCGCTTCCTCGTCGGCACCGATACCTTCACGCCGGAACGCTGGCATTACATTGCCGAGCATGCAGACTGGTCGCGCGCCTGGCTGGCCGACCTGCCGCGAGAGATCGCCGAGCGCGTCGGCTGGCGCAATGGCGAAACCTTGTTCGCCTCGATGATGGCGACGAAGCAATGAAAAGTCGGCGCTGGCGGTACGGCGATTGCATACGCTGCGCGCTGACGTTGAGCGTAATGGCGGGCACGGCGAACGCCGCCTGTCCTCCGACCGAAGCCGACGGCGCGGTGATCAGAAAGGACGGCCTGCTGCTCGCCTATCAGCCGCTCGGAAAGACAGGCCGGATACCGATGGCGAAACACTTCGCGCTGGACGTGCAGTTGTGCGACAAGGGCAGCATCTCAGCCGCCCGCCTGCTCAAGGCCGACGCCACCATGCCCGAGCACAAGCACGGCATGAACTATCGCCCGGTCGTCACGCCACTGGGCGCCGGACGCTTTCGCGTCGAAGGCATGATGTTTCACATGGCGGGCCATTGGGAACTGGCCTTCGAGGTGCAGGCCGGCAAGGAAACGACGCGCTTCACCCATGACGTGCAGATCGAATAGGAGCTTGCCGCGAGGCCTGAGCCTCGCCGTCGTGCTGCTTGCGCTGGCGACCGTCGTATCCGCCGCTGAGGAGATCACCGAGTTCACCCCTGCGGAGCTTGGCCGCATCGCCTCGCATGGCCCCTGGCCGCTGCCATGGACGCCCGACCCGGGCAACCGCGTCTCGAGCAATCCCGCCGCACTCCGCCTCGGCCACGATCTTTTCTTCGAGCCACGCCTGTCTGCCAACCGACGCATCGCCTGCGCTTCTTGCCACAAACCGGCGAAGGGCTTTCAGGATGGCCGCGCCGCCGCGCGCGGCCTGGCCGAGGGCGTGCGCAACACGCCGGGCCTTCTCAATGTGCGACACCAACGCTGGTTCGGCTGGGACGGTGGTCACGACAACCTCTGGTCGGCCAGCCTGCGCCCAATTCTCGACACCCGCGAAATGGGCGGCAGCGCAGCGCGCGCGGCACGCGTACTGCGCAGCAAGGCGGCGCTGGATTGTCACTACCGAAAAGCTTTCGGCAAGCCTGCGGATGCGAGCGACCCGGAACTGCTGGTCAACATCGCCAAGGCCATCGCCGCCTGGCAGGAAACACTGGTCTCGCCAGCCAGTCCCTTCGACCTGTTTCGCGATGCGCTGGAAAGAAAGGATGCGAATGCTGCCGCGGCCTACCCGGCGGCGGCGAAGCGCGGCCTGCGTCTGTTCCTTGGCCGCGGACAATGCACCACCTGTCACGCCGGGCCGCTGTTTACCAATGGCGAATTCGGCGACATCGGGGTGCCCTTCTTCATCAAGCCCGAGGGCGTCGATCCCGGGCGCCAGAGCGGCATCAAGCGCCTCCTGGCCAGCCCCTACAACCTGCTCGGTGCGCACAACGACGACGCGACGCAAGGCAATGCGACGGGGACGAAATACCTGCGGCCGGAGCATCGCAACTTCGGCGAATTCAAGGTACCGAGCCTGCGCAACCTGAAGCTCACCGCGCCCTACATGCACAACGGCAGCCTCGCCACGCTGCGCGACGTGGTGCGGCACTATTCGGAACTCGATGAAGACCGCCTGCACGCCGACGGCGAGCGCATCCTCAAGCCGCTCAGGCTGAGCGAGGCAGAGAGCTCGGATCTGGTGACTTTTCTGGAGTCGCTGTCACCGAGCGAGGCGATGCAGGCGCCGGTCGCCCCGGCCGCAGTCTGCGGCGGCCGCTGAGCGCCGTACCGTCAGCGCCGACTCTTGAGGCTCAGCCGAACCGGCCCGTAATGTAGTCTTCCGTCGCCTTCTTCTGCGGCTTGATG
>JBIJDI010000019.1:0-14987 GCA_044344235.1 Sulfuritalea sp.
GTTCCCCGTTCGGTGCCGGCTTTGTGCCGTGCGTTGTTCCTGCCGGACAAATACTGACACGTTCGCCCCCGCTCTTGCAAAGCGGCGAAACGCCACGCGAAAGCCCCGGAAGCCGCTACAATGTTTGCATCTCGTTTCTGCCCGGTCCGGGTGAAATCATGAATCCACTTTCCCAGCTTCCTTCCGTCGACCGCCTGCTGTCTTCCGCGGCGCTCGCCTCGCTGCTCGACGTCCATGGCCGCGCCGTAGTCACGGGCATGGTGCGCAACGTTCTCGCTGCGACACGCGCGGAGCTCAAGGACGGCGGCGCCCTGCCCGATGAATCCGCACTGCTGGCAAAAGTCGGCGCTGGCGTCACGGCGAAAATGCGCCCGAAGTTGCGGCCCGTATTCAATCTCACCGGCACCGTGCTGCACACCAACCTCGGCCGCGCGCCGCTGCCCGAAGAAGCCGTGCAGGCGCTGATCGCCGCCGCGCGCAGCCCTTGCGCACTGGAGTACGACATCGAATCCGGCGGCCGCGGCGATCGCGACAACGTGGTCGACGAACTGCTCTGCGAACTGACCGGCGCCGAAGCCGCCACCGTAGTGAATAACAACGCCGCCGCCGTGTTCCTGCTGCTCAACACACTGGCGCAGAAAAAGCAGGTGATCGTCTCGCGCGGCGAGCTGATCGAAATCGGCGGCGCCTTTCGCGTACCGGATATCATGAGCCGCGCCGGCGCCAAGCTGGTCGAGGTCGGCACCACCAATCGCACCCACCTCAAGGATTTCGCCGAGAACATCAATGCGCGCACGGCGATGCTGATGAAGGTGCATGCCAGCAACTACGCGATCCACGGCTTCACCCATGCCGTGCCGGAAAATGAACTCGCTACGCTGGCGCACCAGCACGATCTGCCCTTCGTCATCGACCTCGGCAGCGGCACATTGGCCGATCTGGCCGCCTACGGCCTGCCGCACGAACCGACACCGCGCGAGGCCATTGCCGCCGGCGCCGACCTGGTCTGCTTCTCCGGTGACAAACTGCTGGGCGGGCCGCAGGCCGGCCTGCTGGTCGGCCGCAAGGATCTGATCGCGAAAATCAAGAAGAACCCGCTGAAGCGTGCCTTGCGCGTTGGCAAGCTCACACTCGCCGCGCTCGAAGCGGTGCTGGCGCTCTATCGCGACCCGGACCGCCTGCACCTGCGCGTCACCGCCGTGCGCCAACTGACGAGGCCCGAGGCCGAGATCGCGGCGCAGGCCGCCCGCCTGCTGCCCTCGCTCCAATCTGCATTGGCTGGCGTGCTGGTGACGGTAGAGATCGCCGCGCTGAAATCGCAAATCGGTTCCGGCTCGCTGCCGGTGAATCGCCTGCCGTCCGCCGGTTTCGCCATCCGCCCACAGGGCAAGCGCAGCGGTGTATTGAATCGCATCGAGCAAGGCCTGCGCGCCCTGCCGAAACCGGTGATCGGCCGCATCGAGGACGGCGCGCTGCTGCTCGACTTGCGCTGCCTGGCCGAGCATGAGGAATCCGAATTCGCTGCCCAGCTTTCCGCCCTGAGCGGACTGGGTGCGTAAGGCCGCTCCTTCGGGGGCATCGTAAGCCGCGTTGGTTTCCGCTCCGCGGCGGTTGCAATAGAAACGGAGACATCATGATGCAACAACGCTTTTTCACCTACGCCGCCGCGCCGCCGCTGCTCTGGCTGCTGATGCTGCCACCGGTGTTCGCCGCCGGCGCAGACACGACGGGCCTCAAACCGGTCGCCCCGCGCAGCATGCCGGCTGGTGACGACCGACGCCTCGCGCAGATGCTGGCTGCGCACAAGGGAAAAGCCGTGCTGGTGAATTTCTGGGCCACCTGGTGCGAACCCTGTCGCGAGGAAATGCCTGCGCTGGCGCGCCTCGCCGCGCGCTGGCAGGCGCAGGGCCTGACGGTGCTCACCGTCGCCGTCGCCGACAATTCAAAACGAGTCGAGGAATTCCTCTGGGAGACGCTGCCCGGCCAGCAGACGCTGCCCGTGCTGCACGACCGCGAGCAAACCATCAGCCGTACCTGGGAAGCCCGCATGCTTCCCACCACCGTAGTTCTCGACAAGCAGCACCGCATCGTTGCACGCGGAACGGGCGCCATCGATTGGGATGCGCCCGCCATCGACAAACAACTCAAAAAACTCATCAACTAATCGCCCGGAGAAAACCATGGACCGTCGCGCTTTCATCAAGACCGCCACACTTTCCGCCGCCGTGCTCGCCGCGCCGCGTTTTGCTTTCGCCGCCGAGGGCGGTTTCAACCCAACGCCCGCCAACGGCTGGCGCGTGTTCGAAGTCACCAGCCGCGTCGAGCTCTCCGCCGCCAATGGCGCGCCACGCCTGTGGCTGCCCCTGCCCGCCGTGGAGGATGCTGCCTGGATCAAGCCGATGGGCAACCTCTGGCAGGGCAATGCCGCCTCCGCGCAGCCGTTGCGCGACCCGGTCTACGGCGCGCAGATGCTGGCCGTGCAATGGGATGCCGGCGAGCCGGCACCGGTGGCCGAAGTGGTAAGCCGCTTCGCCACGCGCGACCGTGCCATCGATCTGTCGCAGCCGGGCAAGGTAGCGCCGCTCGACGCTGCCACGCGCAGGCTGTACACCCACGCCACCGAGCTGCTGCCGACCGGCGGCATCGTGAAGAAGACCGCGCTGGAAATTACCCGGGGCGCGAAGACCGATCTCGACAAGGCGCGGGCCCTTTACGAATGGGTGGTGGACAACACCCAGCGCAACCCGAAGACAAAAGGCTGCGGCACCGGCGACATTCGCGGCATGCTCGAATCGGGCAACCTCAGCGGCAAGTGCGCCGACCTCAACGCGCTCTATGTCGGCCTCGCCCGTTCCCTCGGTTTGCCGGCGCGCGACGTGTATGGCGTGCGCGTCGCCGACTCGAAGTTCGGCTACAAGAGCCTGGGCAAAAGCGGCGACATCAGCAAGGCGCAACACTGCCGCGCCGAAGTCTGGCTGGAGAATTTCGGCTGGGTGCCGGTGGACCCGGCCGACGTGCGCAAGGTGGTACTGGAGGAAAAGCCCGGCCTGACGCTGAAGGACGAAGTGGTGATCGCCGCGCGGCAAAAACTGTTCGGCGCCTGGGAGATGAACTGGCTGGCCTACAACACCGCCCACGACCTCAAGCTGCCGGGTTCCAGCGGCGCGAAAATTCCCTTCTTTATGTATCCGCAGGCGGAGAACAGCACCGGCCGGCTCGACAGCCTCGACCCCGCGACCTTTGTCTACAAGCTGAGCTCGAAGGAAATCACCGCCGCATGATCATCGGCACTGCAGGTCACATCGACCACGGCAAAACCACGCTGGTGAAAGCACTCACCGGCGTGGATGCCGACCGCCTGCCGGAGGAGAAGGCACGCGGCATCACGCTCGACCTCGGCTATGCCTACGCGCCGCAGGCCGACGGTTCGGTACTCGGCTTCATCGACGTGCCGGGCCACGAGAAACTGATCCACAACATGCTGGCCGGCGCTACCGGCATCGACTTCGTGCTGCTGGTGATCGCCGCCGACGACGGGCCGATGCCGCAGACGCGCGAACATCTGGAACTGCTCGGTCTGCTCGGTCTCGACCATGGCGCCGTAGCCCTGACCAAATGCGACACGGTGGATGCGGCACGAGTCGCCGCGGCGCGTGGCGAAATTGAAACACTGCTGTCCGGGACCCGACTCGAAGGCAGCCCGGTGTTTGCGCTGTCGGCCACCACCGGCGACGGTGTTGCGGCGCTGCGCGCCCATCTCGACGCAGTGGCGGCAGCGCATCGGACGCGCGACACCGAGTTTCCCAAACACGGCCGCTTCCGTCTCGCCATCGACCGCTGCTTCACGCTCTCGGGCATCGGCACTGTCGTTACCGGCACTGCCTTCTCGGGAAAAGTCGGCGCTGGCGACACGGTGATGGTTTCCCCCGCCGGCAATAGTAACCATGGCGGACTCAAGGCGCGGGTGAAAAGCCTGCATGTGCAGGATCGACCGGCCGAACACGGGCAGGCCGGCGACCGCTGCGCGCTGGCGCTGACCGGCGACTTCGAAAAAAAGGATCTCGAGCGCGGCATGTGGCTCGTCGATCCGGCGGCGGCGCGCCCTCTTAACCGCTTCCAGGCCGAACTCACGGTGCCGGCAACGCAACCGGCACTGAAGCACTGGACGCCGGTGCATGTGCATCTGGGCGCCGCCGACATCACCGGCCGCGTCGCGCTGCTGGAAGGCGACCAGATTGCGCCCGGCGCCACCGCGCTGGCGGAAATCCTGCTGGATCGCGAAACCATCACTGTGCGCGGCGACCGCTTCGTGCTGCGCGATGCCTCGGCCCAGCGCAGCATCGCCGGCGGCCGCGTGCTCGACTGCTTCCCGCCCTCGCGCCACAAGCGCAGCCCGGCGCGGCTGGCGCTGCTGAACACGCTGCGCGACGACGATCCGGCGGCGAGTTTGCGTCTGCTGGCGGAGCAGTCGGTTGCCGGTGTCGATCTGGGCCGCTTCGCTGCCAACTGGAATCTTGGCGATGAGGACGCGCTGGCCCTCTGGCAAACCGCCGCCTTGCGCGTGGTGCGCAGCGGCGAGGAACAGATCGGGTTTTCGGCCGAAAAATGGCAGGCCCTGAGCGACAAGCTGCTTGCGGCGCTGGCCACCGAGCACCAACGCGCGCCCGACATGATCGGCGTCGAGCGCGAGCGCCTGCGCCGCCTGACGCTGCCGACGCTGGCCCGTGCCGCGTTCGACACCCTGGTCGCCGAACTGCTCGACGCCGGCCGCCTCGCCGCCTCGCGTGCCTGGCTGCATCTGCCCGAGCATGAGGCCAGCCTCGCCACCGGCGACCGCGACCTGTTCGCGGTGTTGAAGCCGCTGCTCGACGCCCAGCCCTTCGGCCCGCCGCGCGTGAGGGATGTCGCCCGCGACTCGGGCACGGCCGAAGACGTGGTGCGCCAGTTGTTCCGCCGCGTGGCGCGCGCCGGCGAGCTCTATCCGGTGGCGCACGACCACTACTTCACGGCCGACGCCGTATCGCAACTGGCGACCTTCGTCGCCGAACTCAACGCGACAGGGGGCGCCGCGCGTGCCGCCGACCTGCGCGACCGCATCGGCGGCGGACGCAAGGTGGCGATCCACATCCTCGAATTCTTCGACCGCATCGGCTACACTCGCCGCGTGCGTGACGAGCATGTAGTACGCAGCAGCAGTTCGACCCACGCATGGATGAACCAATAAAAAGCAAACAAAGGAAGAGAACGTTCCCCGGTGGGGCGGCCGGTCTTCAAAACCGGCAGAGGTCGCCATGCGGTCTCTGGTGGGTTCGACTCCCGCTCTCTTCCGCCAACCCAAGGAGAGAGTCATGAAGACCAGCACGCCAGTTCGCATTGCCAGCCTCGTCGCCGCAAGCAGCCTGCTCGCCGCCTGCGCCACCATGGAGGCTTCCGGCCCGAAAGCCAGCGCCACGCTCGAATCCCGCTCGGGCAGCACCGTCACCGGCACAGTCAGCTTCCAGACCGTCGGTCAGAAGCTTCGTGTCGAAGCCAACGTTGCCGGCCTGACGCCGGGCGCGCACGGCTTCCACGTGCATGAGGCCGGCGATTGCAGCGCGCCGGACGCCAGCAGCGCCAAAGGTCATTTCAACCCGGCCGGGCGTGCGCACGGGCATCACGGCGGCGCTGATCGCCATGCCGGCGACATGCCCAACCTGGTCGCCGACAGTTACGGCAAGGCAACGCTTTCCGCCGAGCTGGACATGCTGTCGCTGACGGAAGGCCCGGCGGGAATCCTCAAGCGCAGCGTGGTGATCCATGCCGATCCCGACGACTACAAGTCGCAGCCGGCCGGCAACTCCGGCAAGCGCGTAGCCTGCGGCGTCATTCGCTGACGCGGATCCATCGTCAAAAGGAAACCGGCTTGGCGCGGAAACCCTATCACGGCCGCATCCCCGATGATCTACTCTACGATCCGGAGTACGACATGTGGGTGCGCGCCGCGGGTGATGAAGTGGTGATCGGCGCCAGCAGCTTCGGCGTCTTTCTCGCCGGCGAGATCATCGCCTTTACCGCCAAGCCGAAAGGCGCCGAGGTGGCGCTTGGACGCGGTCTGGGCACGGTGGAATGTGCCAAGACCGTACTCGCCGTGCACGCACCGATTTCCTTCGTGCTGCTCGAAGCCAACGAAGCCGCCGAGGAGCGCCCCGCCATCCTCAATCGCGATCCCTACGAAGCCGGCTGGATGGTGCGCGGTCGGCCGCTTGCCTGGGAGGCCGAACGCGGCCGGTTGGTCGATGCGGCGGCGTATCGCGCCCACATTCGGCGCGCCGAACCGACGGCGGAGTTTCTATGAACGCGCATCGCCAGAAACTTGCCATCCTGCTCTGGTCCGCCACGCCGGAGCGCCCTCAACTGTGTGCCACCCCCTTCGTCCATGCCGCGGCAGCGGCGGCCTTCGACTGCGAGGTGGAGATCCACTTTGCCGGCCCCACCGTGCGACTTCTGGTGGCGGGGGTTGCCGATTCGATGCGACCCTGGCCGGGCGTCGACACATCCATTTACCACATGATGCGGCAGGCGGCGAATCTCGACGTCAGCTTTCGCGCCTGCGCCATGGCCATGGGCGCACTGGTGGCCAAAGACGAAAGGCTGATTCCCGAATATAGCGGCGAAGTCGCCGCCAGCGCCTTCGTTGCCCGCGCGCTCGATCCGGAATGGGCCACGCTGGTGTTCTGAATCCGATGCCGGCATCCGACATGAGCAGTTGCCCCTCCTGCCGCGCGCCGATGAGCACGCATCGCTTTCCGCGCAAGCTCACCGGCGAAGTCGACCTCGACCTGTGTTTCGCCTGTCAGGGCATCTGGTTCGACGAATACGAGAGCCTGCAACTCGCGCCTGCCGGCGTGATCGAGCTGTTCAAACTGATCCACCAGCACCGCGACGACCAGCGCCTGCCGCTGGCCGGCTCGCTCCATTGCCCGCGCTGCAACGAGCGCCTGATCCCGTCGCAGGATCGGGTCAAAAGCGGCCTGTTCAACTATCTGCGCTGCGGCCAGCATCACGGCCGATTCATCACCTTTGCCCAGTTCATGATCGAGAAGGGCTTCGTGCGCCAGTTGACCGGCGCCGAGATCAGGGAACTCAGCGTCCGCATCGGCGCGGTGCGCTGCACCGGCTGCGGCGCGCCGGTGGATATCCGCCAGGACAGCGCTTGCACCCATTGCCGCGCGCCGATCGCGATCCTCGACGCCGAAGCCGTGGACACGGCGCTGGCCGGCTATCAGCAGGCCGCGATGAAACGCCCGGCTGCGATGGCCCCGGCACTGCTCGCCGAGACGATCATGTTGCGCGAACGCGAACGCAGCCAGCGACAGCGCGAACGGGGTAGCGCACTCGACGCCGACATCGGCGACCTGCTGCTCGACGGCGTTTCAATGCTCTGGGAAGCGCTGCCGTGACGCGGGCGGACATTACCGGCGTGATTCTCGCCGGCGGGCAGGGCCGGCGCATGGGCGGTGTCGATAAGGGTCTGCAAAACCTCAACGGCCGGCCGCTGGTGCAGTGGGTGCTGGAGCGACTGGCGCCCCAGGTGGGCGCAGTGCTGATCAACGCCAACCAGAACCTTGAGCGCTACGGTGAATTCGGCTGTCCCGTGCTGCCCGACAGGATTCCCGATTTCGCCGGTCCGCTGGCCGGATTGCACGCGGCGCTGACGCACGCGCCAAGCCCGCTGCTGGTAACCGTGCCCTGCGACTCGCCTTTGCTGCCGGCGGATCTCGTCAAGCGGCTGCAGGATGCGCTGGAAGCGCAGAACGCCGACATCGCCGTGCCGCGCACCGGCAACCAGATCCACCGGGCATTCTGTCTGACGCGGCGCGAGATATTGCCGAAGCTCGTCGCCTTTCTCGACACCGGCGAACGCAAGGTAGGCCTTTGGCACGCGTCGCTGAACGTGGCGGAGGTCGGCTTCGACGATCAGGTGGACGCTTTCAGCAACATCAACACGCTGGAAGAACTGGCGCATCTCGGACAGCGGCCACTCGAACCCTGAAGGCGGTTCAGTGCAATTGGCTCCGGTCGATGTTGCGGCATTCGTAAAGCCGGTTCTGGCCCATTGCCGGCGAGTGTGATTCAATAGCCGCGGGGAACTTTTCCTCAATTTTCAGAAAGCGCAGAGGCAGAGCATGGATTGGTCGTTGCATGGCGCAAAACTGGAGGCGGTCGAGGTCAGCCTCGGCGTTCTTTGCGTCCTCATCGGCAGCTCCCTGCCGAGTCATGAGGTTGCCGCCGCCGAGTCCGATGCCGCGGCACAGGCAAACGGCAAGCGCTTTGCCACCGTCTTCCGCATCCGTGGCGACCTCACTGCTTCGGGGAGCGGCAGCGAACGAAAATTGCGCGAGGGCGACGTGGTTTACGTCGGCGAAAAACTACGCGCGCCTGCCCTGGCGGAAGCCGTACTCAAGACCGACGATGCCGGCATGCTGGCTGTTCGGCCCAGCACCGAGTTTGTCGCAGAGCGCTTCGCTGCGGAGGACAAGCCGACGGACAGTTTCACCGTGCGCCTGGTCACCGGTTCGCTGCGGGTGATCAGCGGCTGGATTTCCCGCACCAATCGCTCCGGGAACAGCATCGTCACGCCCTCCGCCACCATCGGCATTCGCGGCACCGATCACGAGCCCTATGTGCTGTCGGCAGAACTGGCCGCGGCGACCGCCAACAACGAAGGCACCTATGACAAGGTCAACCGCGGCGGCACCACCCTGCAGGTCGGCGACAACAAGCTCGACATCGATGCCGGACGCGTCGGTTTCGTGCGCGCACCGGCCCCGGTCAAGGAAAACAAGAGCGGCTTCAGGGAACGCGCGCTGCTGACCATCCTGATGCCGGTGTTGCTCGACAAGGTGCCGGATTTCTACGTACCCGGTGCGTTCGACGCCGAACTCGACCGCTACTCGCAGACCGCCGATCAGGAAAGCCAGCGGCAACTGGAACAGCGACGCAAAGCGCCGCCGCCCGTCGCCGTTGCCGGCCCGCAAAGCGGAAACCCCGGCATGCAAAGCAAGCCAGCGCCGACTCCTGCTGCCGTCCCGGCCTCCGCGACAGCGGCTCCGGCGGCTGCACCAGCCACGGCGGCGGTCGTGACCGTCGCGGGATGCGAGCCGGCCGTGATGGCCAAAGGCTGGCTGGGGCAACTCGATCGCGCCATCGCAAGACGCAACGCGCCGGCCATCGTCGCCATGTTCGCGCCCGACGCCGCCGTGCGGGCAACGGTGCGCGGCAACGAAGGCAAGATGACCAGCGTCGATATCAACCGGGAAGAACTCGCCAAGAGCACCCTGGCCTCCATGAAAGGCCTCAAGGACTACAAGCAGCGCCGCGTGTGGACCGAAGGCAAGCCGATCACCGCCGCCTGCGATCGCATCGGCGTGAGATCCATGGTGATAGAGCAGGGCCGGCAATCCGGCAAGCCCTATCGGTTTGAAGCCCTGGAGGAGTACGTGCTCGAATTGCGCGCCGGAAAATGGCTGGCGATCAAGGCGGAGACAACCCAGCAGTAATCGCAACGCGTCGGGCTGACTGGAGCGGGTGAAGGGAGTCGAACCCTCTTCATGAGCTTGGGAAGCTCAGGTAATGCCGTTATACGACACCCGCGATGGTCAAGATTTTAGCGCTACATCTCAGTGACTATGCAGCTTTTCCTTCAACCAAACCTTGATTAGCGACTGATAAGGCACGTCTCGTGCGTTTGCAGCCGTCTTGATTGAATCAAGCAAGTGTTGCGGCAGGCGCAAAGAAATGGTTTTCGTTGTCGGCTTCAGGTTTGGCAGCACGACACGCTTGGCCTTCGTCCAGTCCTGATAATCGACGGAATCGTTCTTCTCCCAAAAAGCACGTTCCTCCGCCTCCGTGGTGAATTTCGGAACCGTCTTAGTCTGCTTGCTCATAAATCGTTCGCTCCTTTCGGTGCATGCTCCGTGCCGAAATCACTCGAATCAGGCTGCCAGCGTAGCGCAAGGTGAAGGTAATGTGCAGCAGTCGCCCCTCATCGGTCTTGCCCAGTGCGTGGAAACGTGGCTCGCGTTGGCTGTGCAGTACGTCAGTCAAGAGCAGCAGCGGATCATTGAAAAATATCTGCTCTGCCTCTGCCGTGGAGACGCCATGCTTCTCGTTTTTCCGGGCGTTGCCGTCGTCCCATTCGAAGCCAGCGATCTTCGCCAAATCACTCATCGGCGTATACTATAGAAGTATACAAGCGGACTCAAGCCGAGTATGAAACAACTTGGCAATCGCAGGTAATGCCGTCATACGACACCCGCGATGGCGCGGATTTAGCGCTACATCAAGACGATGTCGAACTGCTCCTGGGTGTAGCCGCTCTCCGCGTGCAGCGAAATCGGCAGACCGATGAATTCGGACAGCATGGCCAGCGCCTGCGATTCCTCTTCCAGAAACAGATCGATCACCGCCGGCGAAGCCAGTACGCGCATTTCTTTCGCGGTGAATTGGCGCGCCTCGCGCAGCAATTCGCGCAGCACCTCGTAGCAGACGGTCTGCGCGGTCTTCACCTCGCCGCGTCCGCCGCAGGTGGGACAGGGCTCGCACAGGATGTGGGCAAGGCTTTCGCGAGTGCGCTTGCGGGTCATCTCGACCAGGCCGAGTTGGGTGAAGCCGGACACGGTAATGCGCGTGTGATCCTTTGCCAGCGCCTTGTTGAATTCCGCGAGCACCGCCGTCTTGTGTTCTTCATCTTCCATGTCGATGAAGTCGGCGATGATGATGCCGCCGAGGTTGCGCAACCGGAGCTGACGGGCGATGGTCTGCGCGGCTTCCAGGTTGGTCTTGAAAATCGTGTCGTCGAAGTTGCGCGAGCCGACGTAACCGCCGGTATTGACGTCGACCGTGGTCATCGCCTCGGTCTGGTCGAAGATCAGATAGCCACCGGACTTGAGATCGACGCGGCGCGCCAGCGCCTTCTGAATTTCCTCCTCGACGCCGTGCAGGTCGAACAGCGGCCGCTCGCCGGTGTAGTGCATCAGCCGACCGCTGACCTGCGGCACGTACTCGTGGGCGAAGCTTTGCAGTTTCTGGAAATTCTCGCGCGAGTCGATGATGACGCCGGTCGTTTCGCTGGTCACCAGATCGCGCAGCACCCGCTGCGCCAGCGTCAGGTCGTGATGCAGCAGCATCGGCGGCAGGGCGCCGATCTTGCGCGTCTCTATTTCGCGCCAGATGCGCCGCAGATAGGCGATGTCAGCCGCCAGTTCTTCGTCGCTGGCATCGGCGGCAACGGTGCGCAGAATGTAGCCACCGGGTTGATCGGCCGGCAGCAGGGCCTGGACCCGCGCGCGCAGCTTTTCGCGTTCGGCTTCGTCGCCGATGCGCTGCGAAATACCGATGTGGGTATCTTGCGGCAGGTGCACCAGCAGACGTCCCGCGATCGAAATCTGGGTGGTCAGCCGTGCGCCCTTGGTGCCGATCGGGTCCTTCTGCACCTGCACCGTCAGCGATTGGCCCTCACTCAGAACGCGTTCGATCGGTCGTGTTTCGTGGTTGCCGTGACCGTTGCCGCCCGGGCGTTCGCCCCAGATGTCGGCCACATGCAAAAAGGCGGTGCGCTCCAGCCCGATTTCGATAAATGCCGATTGCATGCCAGGCAGCACGCGCACCACGCGACCGAGATAAACGTTGCCGACGATGCCGCGGCCGTTGGTGCGCTCGATGTGCAGTTCCTGCACCACGCCCTGCTGCAGCAATGCGACACGGGCTTCCTGCGGCGTGAAATTGATCAGGAATTGTTCCGTCATAGCGGATACCCAAACTCTCTCAAAAGCAGCGTCGTTTCGCACAGCGGCAGGCCGACAATGCCGGAGTGCGAACCGTGAATATGTTCGATGAACATCGCGGCGTGGCCCTGAATGCCGTAGGCGCCTGCCTTGTCCATCGGCTCGCCACTCTGGACGTAGCGGCGAATTTCTTCCGCGCTCAAGGCACGAAAGCGCACTTCGCTGATCGACAGACGGTGCTCGACACGCTCGCCGCGGGCCATGGCAATCGCGGTCAGAACCCGGTGGCTGCGCCCCGACAGCCGCGTCAGGATCGATATCGCATCGGCTTCGTCCGTCGGCTTGGCGATGATCTCGCCGTCGAGGTCTATCGTCGTGTCGGCGGCCAGCACCGGGCGCACGACGGTGGCCCGGGTCGCGATCAGGCCGACGCCGAACATCGCCTTGGCCCGCGCCACGCGCTGCACATAGGCCTCCGGCGCTTCGCCGGGCAGCCAGGCTTCGCTGACTTCCTCGTCTTCGCGCGGGGCGGCGCGAAACAGCAGCAGGTCGAAGCGCACCCCGATCTGCGTCAGCAACTCACGGCGGCGCGGACTTCTGGAAGCGAGGTAAATGCGGGGGTCGATCATGTCAGTCGCGATGATATGGATGATTCTTCAGCACACTCGTGGCGCGGTACAGGGCCTCGGCGAGGATCACCCGGACCAGGGCGTGCGGCAGGGTCAGGCTGGAAAGGCGCATGGTTTCGTGGGCAGTGTTCTTGATCCGGGCATCCAGCCCATCGGGGCCGCCGATGATGAACGCGACATCGTCGCCGCTGGCCATCCATTTTGCCAGACGCTCGGCCAGTTGCCGCGTCGTCGGCGCCTCGCCGCGTTCATCGAGCGCAATGCGACGGCAGCCGGCCGGCAGTTGCGCGTCGATGCGGGCGGCTTCCAGCGCCATCATGGCTTCCGCGGTCTTGCCCGTGGTGCGCGGCTCGGGCTTGATCTCCAGCAGTTCCAGCGGCAGTTCGCGCGGCATCCGCTTCGCGTATTCGGCCCAGCCGGCCACCACCCATTCGGGCGGCCGCGCGGAAACCGCCGCGACGATCAGCCTCATTCGCCGTCAGCGGCGGCGGCCTTCTTCGCGGGACGTTTGGGCACAACCTTCCACAGTTCTTCGAGGTTGTAATAGCTGCGCACCACGGGCTGCATGACATGCACCACGATGTCGCCGAGATCGACCAGCACCCATTCGCCGGACTCCTCGCCTTCGATGCCGATCACCTGACCGCCGGCTTCCTTGACCTTGTCGTAGACATTGCGCGCCAGGCTCTTGACGTGACGATTGGAATCGCCGGTGGCAATGATCACCCGATCGAACAGGGCGGACAGCTTGCTGGTGTTGAGTACCTCGATATCCTTGGCCTTGATGTCTTCGAGGGCGTCGACGGCGATTTTTTGCAGTTTTTTAATGTCCATGCGGGGTCCGGTAGATCTGATGGGATTCAATATAGTCGAGAACGGCGTCGGGAACCAGATAGCGCACGCTCAGGCCCTGTGCCAGCCGCTGACGGATGGCACTGGCGGAAATTTCCAGCGCGGTGATGGCGAAGGGCACGATGCGGCCGGCCGGTGCGCCGGCGAGATCGGCGGCATTGCCGCAGCGGGCTGAATACTCGGCGTCGAGCGCCGTCTCGCCAACGCCGACTTTCACCTTCATCTCATGTCCCGGCCGCGTCGCCACGGCGATATGCGCCAGTTCGAACAGTTCGCGCCAGCGGTGCCATTGCTCCAGCCGGGCGAAGGCATCGGCACCCAGCAGCAGCACCAGCGGCCGTTGCGCACCGTGCTGCCGACGCTGGCGCTCGAGCGTCGCCACGGTATAGCTCGGCGTCGGGTTGCCCGCCGCGGCCAGCACCTCGCCGGAATCGACGCTGAATCCCGGGATGCCGGCGACAGCGCTCTCGACCATCGCCAGTCGATGAACCGCGGCGCACTGAGGCACCGCGCGCAAGGCCGGCGTGCCGGCCGGAATCAAACTCACTTCAGCCAGGCCCAGTGCCTCGCGCGCCTCGAGGGCGAGGCGCAGATGCGCGATGTGCAGCGGATCGAAGGTGCCGCCGAGAAGGCCCAGCGCTCCCGTCATGGGCTCACTCATCGGGCGGCGCGGGCGCTGCATCGGGCGGGGCAGGTTCCGGCGCTACCGCCGCGAACACGTCGCGATAGGACAGATACACGCTGGCCACCATGGTCGGCGCCAGAACGAAGATCAGCAGCATGCGCAGCGCCACGGAGAGTATGGTGAGCAAGGCCTGCGACAGCACGCCGGCAATGATGAGGATCAGCCCCGGCAGCACGGCGCCCACCAGCACCAGCACCAGCGCGTACACCGTGAAGGCGCGCCAGTTGCGCCAGCTGGCGATGAAGCTGAAGAACAGCGACTTGCCTGCGCTGACGCCATCCCAGGCTGTCAGCAGCGGCGCAAACCAGAAAGCCATCAGCAGCGGCGAGGCCATCAGCAGAATCACTGCGAGATCGGCGGCGAGTTCCACGGCCTCGGCGTGGTCGATGCCGTCGCTGATATTGATCGGCTCGCCCAGCGCAAAACCAAACAGCACCAGCAGGCTGGAGCCGACCAGATGCAGGCCACCGAGACGTATCAGCCCGAGGCGCTGCTCGCTGATGCCGGCGATCAGGGTCTCGCTTTCGAAGGCTTTGCCGCGTTCAATGGCGCGACAGCCATTGGCCAGCATGACCGTCAGGGTGGGCAGGATCAAGGGCAGCAGAAAGGGGCCCACTTTCGGAATCAGGTTCACCACGACCACGGCCAGCAGATAGCCGAAGGTAATCGCGGTCATCAGCGGCGGATGGCGGCGGAACAGGGCAAAACCGGCGAGCAGCCAGAGAGCACCGTGGCGGGCAGGAAGGCGGCGGGCATCCATCAGTCTTCCTTCGCCTGAAAGCTCACGGCTTGCGGCAGATCCGCCGGCAGTTCTGGCGCATCGAAGGCGATGTCGCCCTCCGCGTCCGGCGTACCGGTTGCCGTCAGCCCGGCAAAGTCGAACAGCCGGGCATCCAGCAGATGCGAAGGCACGACATTGGCGAGGCTGCGGAACATGGTCTCGATGCGTCCCGGAAAGCGCTTCTCCCAGTCCTGCAGCATCTGCTTGACCTGCTGGCGTTGAAGATTGGGCTGCGAGCCGCACAGATTGCAGGGAATGATCGGGAAAGCGCGCTC